>NZ_JBVHPY010000013.1:13191-66137 GCF_055567695.1 Streptomyces sp. NPDC026417 | reverse complement strand
GGGGTGTTGTGGGTGGGCAACGAGAACAAAGGGCCGTCGGTGGGGGGGGGGAGGCGATTCAGACCCCCCCCCCCTTGTGGGGGTCTGGTCGGTCCCCCCCCCCCCCCCTGGGGCCCCCCCCCGGGCCCGTACGACGCGCGCGGCCGTCCGACGCACCGCGGCCGCGCGGCGGGAAGCCGCGCGTCAGGGGAGAGGACCGGCAGTGACCGCATTCGCGCTCGAACCGGAACAGACGGCCTGGTGCGCCGAGTTGCGCACGCTGGCGGCGCACCGGCTGCGCCCCCTCGCGGACGGCGCCGAGCCCGGCCGCGTCAACCGCCCGCTCGTCGCGGAACTGGGCCGACTCGGCCTGCTCGCCCGGCTGTTCACCTCGGGCGCGCTGGACCTGTGCCTGATGCGTGAGTCCCTGGCGCAGATCTGCACGGAGGCCGAGACGGCTCTCGCCCTGCAGGGACTGGGTGCCCATCCGGTGCACGCGCACGGCACGGAGGCGCAGCGCGACCGCTGGCTGCCGGGCGTGCGCGCGGGCACCGCCGTGGCCGCGTTCGCGCTGAGCGAGCCCGGCGCGGGCTCCGACGCGGCGGCGCTCGCCCTGCGCGCCGACCCGGACGGCCCCGGCCGATGGCGGCTCACCGGCGAGAAGTGCTGGATCTCCAACGCCCCCGAGGCCGATTTCTACACCGTCTTCGCACGGACGACCCGGGACGCCGGAGCCCGCGGCGTGACCGCCTTCCTCGTGCCCGCCGACCGCCCCGGACTCACCGGCACCCCGCTCGACCTGCTCTCCCCGCACCCGGTCGGGGCGCTCGACTTCGACGCCGTCCCCGTCACCGCCGACGACGTCCTCGGGAAGACCGACCGGGGCTTCGGGGTGGCCATGGGCACCCTCAACCTCTTCCGGCCGAGTGTCGGCGCCTTCGCGGTCGGCATGGCCCAGGCGGCCCTCGACGCGACGCTCGCGCACACGGCCCGCCGCGAGGCCTTCGGCGGCACCCTGCGGGATCTGCAGACCGTGGCCCACCAGGTCGCCGAGATGGCCCTGCGCACCGAGGCGGCCCGCCTCATGGTGTACGCGGCGGCGGCGGCGTACGACGCGGAGGCACCGGACGTGCCCCGCCGGGCGGCGATGGCGAAGCTGCTGGCCACCGAGACCGCCCAGTACGTGGTCGACGCGGCCGTCCAGCTGCACGGCGCCCGCGCCCTGCGCCGCGGTCACCTCCTCGAACACCTCTACCGCGAGGTGCGTGCACCGCGGATCTACGAGGGGGCGAGCGAGGTCCAACGCGCGGTCATCGCCAAGGAGTTGTACCGGAAGCCCGCCGACACCGCGTACCCCGGCGGGTGCGGGGAAGGGGACCGCACGTGACCGCCGAGCGCATCAACCCGCCCGGACTGGCGCCGCCCACCGGCTTCTCGCACGCCGTCGTCGCCACCGGCGGACGGGTGGTCTTCCTGGCCGGGCAGACCGCCCTCGACACCGACGGCAAGGTGGTCGGCGCGACGCTCCCGGACCAGTTCCGCACGGCGCTCGGCCATCTGCTGACCGCCCTGCGCGCCGCGGGCGGCTCCCCCGCCGACCTGGCCCGCGTCACCGTCTACGCGACCGATGTCGCGGACTACCGCGCGCGGGCCGCCGAACTGGGCCGCATCTGGCGCGACCTGGCCGGCCGCGACTACCCGGCGATGGCCGTCATCGGCGTCGTCCGGCTCTGGGACGAACAGGCCCTGGTCGAACTCGACGGCTTCGCGGTGCTGCCCTAGACAGCAGGCCGGTCCCCGGGACCCCGCCCCGCGGCCGGGGCGGTCAGGCGGCGACGGCCAGCTGGTCGACGGAGACGCGGTGGGGAGCGACCACGCTGCCGTCGGGAAGCAGCTCACCCGTGTCGTCGAAGACGATCGCGCCGTCGCACCGGAGGCTCCACCCCTGCTCGGGGTGGGCGGCGACGATGTGCGCGGCCTCGCGGCCGGGACGGTCCGAAGACTGGTGGGAACACATGGCGCACCTCCACGTCGGATGCGATCGGTGGCCGGCAGCGCTGCCGGCGCCTCGCATGAACAGACCATCCTCCCGCGGAGACCCCTTCGGAACAGCGGGCCGGGAAGCGTGACAACACGCGGACAACACGGGTACGCGCCCAGGACGCTCGTGGCGGCCCGGCCACGGAAACGGGCGCCGGGGACGAGGCGCGCCGCCGCCGGACGGAGGCACCGCGGCGCGGCCGCGCCGCGGCGGGTCCGCCGCCCGGCAGGACGGGTCGGCCACCGAAGGGGTGACAGTCGCGGCCCGGAGCACAGCCACCCGGCACCCGTGGAAGACCCCTGAGAGACCCCATCGCGGGCCCCCCACTCCAGGAGGTACTCCATGTCCTTGCGTCAGGCCGTCGGCGCGGCCACCGGTGCCGCGCTGCTCCTGCTCACCGCCCCCGCCGCCCACGCGCTGACCGGGCCGGCCGCCACGGCCGACTCGGTCACCGTCGACCCGGCCGGCCGACTGGGCGCGGACGGCACCGTCACCCTGTCCGGCACCTACCGCTGCTCGGCCGGCACCGGCCCGGTCTTCGTGAGCTCCTCACTGGCGCAGGGCGACGGCACCGTCCGGCACGGCATCGGCGGCACCCGCGCCGTCTGTGACGGCGCGGAGCACCGCTGGTCCAACTCGGCCCGCCCGGGGACGACCACCTTCACGGCGGGCGACGCCCAGGTGGAGGCCACCCTGACGGAGCTGCGCCCCGGCGTCATGGGGCTGCCCATGCCGTACTTCCACGCGACCGGCCGGCAGCAGGTCGTGCTCGCGCAGTCCTGAGGAACGGCCGGCCGCACCGGGCCCGGGACCCGCGTCCGAGCCGGTCCCGGGCCGGTGGCCGGCCGTCCGTCACCTCGCCGACGGGGCGGCGAGCGCCCGCAGCGCCTTCTTGTCCACCTTGCCCATGGGGGTGCGCGGCAGCCGGGCGACCGGCACCAGCCGGTCGGGAATCTTGTACGTGGCCAGGCCGCGCTCCCGCAGGAACTCCTTCACCGCGGACGTCCGGACCTGCCCGTCGGTCAGCACCAGGTAGGCGTACGTCCGTTCGCCGAGCACGGTGTCCGCCACGCCGACCACCGCCGCGTCCTGGACGCCCGGGTGGGTGCGCAGCTGCCGCTCCACCTCTTCCGCCGACACCTTCTCCCCGGCCCGGTTGATGACGTCCTTGATCCTGCCGACGATCACGATGTTGCCGTCCGGCCGGCGCCGGACGAGGTCGCCGGTCCTGAAGAAGCCGTCCGGGGTGAAGGACCGGGCGTTCTCCTCGGGCGCCCGGTAGTACCCGCGGATCGTGTACGGGCCGCGCACCTGCATCTCGCCGGCCTCTCCGTCGGGCAGGGGGCTTCCGGACCCGTCGACGATCCGGACCTCGTCGCCCTCCGACATGGGCCGGCCGTCCGTGCCGACCGCCGCCTCCTCGGGGTCGTCGAACCGGGTGTGGGTCAGCAGCCCCTCGCTGATGCCGTACCAGCGCATGATGCGGCTGCCGAGAACCCGGCCCGCCCGGCGCGCCAACTCCGGGTCGAGCGGGGCGCTGCCGACCTGGACCAGCAGGCCGGACAGCTCGCCGGGCGGCCGTCCCGAGTCGGCCCACAGCCGCAGGACGGCGGGCACGACCGTGGTGACGGTGACGTTCTCGCGCCGGACCAGCGGGAACACCTCGTCGGGCCGCACGCTCGACGTGAGAACCGCCTTGCCGCCCAGCAGGAGGGCGCCGAAGACCCCCGGGCAGGCGAGCGCCGCCTGGTGGGCGACCGGGTTCACGGCGAGGTAGGCCAGCTCGGGACCGACGTGCATCGCCTCGGCGGTGGCCCGCATGACGTAGGCGTAGTCGTCGTGGGTCCGGGGGATCAGCTTCGGCAGTCCGGTGGTGCCGCCGGACAGCAGGAACAGTGCCGGATCGGCCGGGTCGACGCGGGGCAGGGGGACGCCCTCGGCGTCCAGCGACTCCAGCGCCGTGAACTCCTGGGCGTCACCGCTGACGAAGACCCGCGGGACCTGCGGGATCTCCCGGGCGAGCGTCCGGAAGTCGAAGCCGCCGAACTCGTCCTTCACCGCGTAGGCCACCGCCCCGGAATGGGCGCACAGGTGGGAGATCTCGGCCTTGCGGTGTCCCGGCAGCGCCAGCACCGGAATGGCGCCCGCCCGCAGCAGCGCGAAGACCAGGACCACGAACTCGGGGACGTTCGGCAGCTGCACGACCACGCGGTCCAGCGGTTCGATGCCCCGTTCGATCAGGCCGCCCGCCAGCCGGTCGGCCCGTCGTGACAGCTCCGCGTAGGTCATCCTGCGGTCGTCGCAGACCACGGCCACCCGGTCGGCGTGCCGGCGGCAGGACTCGTGCAGCAGGTCGCCGAGCGGCCGGCCGAGCCACACTCCCGTCCGGCGCAGATCGGCTGCCACGTCGTCGGGCCAGGGCACCACTCCGTCGAGCATGATCGCGTTCCCTTCCTGGAGGTCGACCGCGGACGGACGTCCCACGGGCACGACGGACTCGTCCGGGTCCTGCCTTTCCCCGCATCGTCGGGGCGGGCCGTGCGGTGCCGCCGATGTCTTGCCGACTTCTTTCGCGGATCCCGTGATTTCGGATCGAACCGAAAACCATGGGACGGGCGAAGCGATGGCCGACGAGAGAGGCGGAGACGATGAGCCGGATACGGGAGCGGGGCTGGGTACGGTCCCTGACCGCCGTCGACCGTCCCGACGCGCGCGTGGTGTGCTTCCCGCACTCCGGCGGGTCGGTGACCGCCTTCGGCGAGTGGTCCGCCGCCGTGCCGCCCGGCGTGGCACTGATGGCCGTGCAGTACCCGGGCCGGGGCGACCGGTTCGGGGAGCCGTGCGTGGACGAGGTGACCGAGATGGCCGGCCGCGCCGCGGCGGAGCTGCTGCGGTACCCGTCCGGCGACGTCGTGCTCTTCGGGCACAGCCTCGGCGCGCTGGTGGCCTACGAGACCGCCCTCGTCCTGCGGGACGCCGGCGAGGAGCCGCGGAAGCTCTGCGTGTCGGCCGCGCTGCCGCCCGGGACGCCCGGCGAGGGCAGCATCCACCTGGCTCCGGACGACGAGTTCTGGGCGACGCTGTGCGGGCTCGGCGGCATCGAGCCCGGCGTCGCCGAGAGCGCCGAACTGCGCGAACTCCTGCTGCCCACGCTGCGTTCGGACCTGCGCGCGCACGCCACCTACCGGCCCCGGCCCGGGACCCGGCCGCTGTCCTGCCCGGTGCGCTGCTACCACGGCCTGGGCGACCCGCTGGTGGACGAGGCACGGCTGGCGCAGTGGGCGGGCGTCACCTCCGGCCCCTTCTCGCTGGGCGCGCGGCCGGGCGGGCACTTCCACATCAGCGACGACGTCACCGGGCTGATCGCCGACGTCCTGCGCCCCGGCGGCCGGGCGTGAGCGGCGACGGAGCGCGCGGCTCCGGGCCCCGGCCCGACCCGCGGCCCGGGGACACGGCGGTCCGCCCCGCCGCGTGCGCGGACCGTCCCGCCCGGACGGGGGCAGCCTCGGGGACGATCACCGTGATCCCCGGTGACGGCATCGGCCCCGAGGTGACCGCACCGGCCCTGGCCGTCCTCGACGCCCTGGCGCCGGATGTCCGCACGGACGTCCTCGGCCACGTCAACGCGGAGACGTACCTGCGTACCGGCGCCGCCCTGACCGAGGCCGACCTCGACCGGATCCGCACCAGCGACGCGACGCTGCTCGGCGCGGTCGGCGATCCCCGGCTGAGCGACACCGCGTACGTGCGCAGCGTGCTGACCACCCTGCGCGTCGAGCTCGACCTGTACGTCAACTACCGCCCCGCCCGGCTGTGGCACGACCGGCTCAGCCCGCTGCGCGACCCGCGGCGGCGTCCGATCGACTGCGTGATCGTCAGGGAGAACACGGAAGGGCTCTACAGCGGGATGGGCGGCAGCGCCCGGACCGGGTCGCCGCACGAGATCGCCGTCGACGTGGACCTGAGCACCCGTCACGGGGTGTCGCGCGTCCTCGACTTCGCCTTCTCCGTGGCGAGGCGCTCGGTGTGCATGGTCGACAAGGCCAACGCGGTGCGCAACGGCGGGCAGTTGTGGCAGCGCTGCTGGCGCGAGGCGGTGGCACGGCATCCCCGGGTCCGGGCGTCCCACCTCTACGTGGACGCCGCCGCGATGAAGCTGGCGACCGACCCCACCGCCTTCGACGTCATCGTCACGAACAACTCCTACGGCGACATCCTCAGCGATCTCACCGCCGCCCTCGCCGGCGGCCTCGGCGTCGCGGCGTCGGCCAACCTCAACCCGCAAGTGCGGCGCGGTCTCTTCGAGCCGGTGCACGGCAGCGCGCCCGACATCGCCGGAACCGGTGTCGCCAACCCCCTCGGAGCCGTTCTCTCCGGCGCGCTGCTGCTGGAGCACCTGGGCCGCACCGACGAGGCCGATGCCGTCCGGCGGGCGGTCACCGCCGCCGTCGGCGCCGGACGCGTCACCCCCGACCTGGGCGGATCCCTCGGCACGAAGGAGGCGGGCGCCGCGGTGCTGGCGGAGCTGGAGCAGCCGTCCCCGCGGCGGACGAGCCCCGGACCCGGCCCGGCACGACGGACGGCGGCGCGGTGAGGGCCGGACAGGGAAGCGGCCGCGCCGCGCACGGGCCGGGCCGGGGCGGCGCAGCGGACGACGCCGGGACCGTCGTGGTGGGAGGCGGCCTGGTGGGCGCGGTCACCGCCATGTACCTCGCCCCCCGCTTCGGGCCGGTCACCGTCCTGGAGAAGCGGGCCGACCCGCGCCGGGGCGCCGGCGGCCAGGGGCGCTCCCTCACGGTGATGCTGTCCGCGCGCGGCTGGCGCGTCCTGACGGATCTGGGTCTCGCCGACGCGGTGCGGGAGATATGCGTCCCCCTGCACGGGCGCTGCGCGCATCTGCCCGACGGCAGTTCCCACGTCACCCCCTACAGCCGCGACGGCCGGCCCATCTGGTCGGTGGAGCGGGAGCGGCTGCACCGCCTGCTGCTGGACGCGGCCGAGGCGACCTCGGGCGTGCGCCTCCGCTTCGGTCAGCGGGTGCGCGGCGTGGACCTGGACGAACCCGCCGTGCTGGTGGAGGACCGCCACGGCAGGCAGCGGCTGAGGTGCCGCCGCGTCCTCGGCTGCGACGGCGCCCACTCCACGGCGCGCGCCGCCCTGGCCGCGCGTACGGCACCGGCGCAGGTCCGCAATCTCGAACTCGCCTACCAGGAGATCGACGTGCCCGGCGGCTGGCTCGACAGCCGGACCATGCACTACTGGCCCACCGGAGACCTGCTGTTCGCCGCGTTCCCCATGCCGTCGGGCCGGTACGCCGGTTCCCTGTTCATGCGCCGCGAGGGACCGGCGCCCTCCTACGCCGCCGTCGGCGGCGGCCGGGGCCTGTTCGAGGTGTTCGCCGACCGCTTCCCCGAACCGGCGGCGGCCATCGGTGACGTCGCCGGACAGCTCGCCGCCAAGCCGGTCTCCACGCTGACCGTCGTCCGCTGCGACCGCTGGGTCTGGCAGGACACGCTCGCGCTGCTCGGGGACGCCTGCCATGCGATGGCACCGTTCATGGGGCACGGCATGAACTGCGGCTTCGAGGACGCCCGTACGCTCGTCGACTGCCTCGACTCCACCGCGGACTGGACCGCGGCCCTGGCCGCGTACGAGAAGTCGCGAGTGGAGGACGCCGACGCCATCTCCCGCCTCTCCTACCGGCATTACCACGTCATGGCCAATCCGCCCCAGGAGGAGACCGCCCACGCCGGCGGAGTCCTGCGGAGGCGTCTCGTGGACCTCTTTCCCGACCGCTTCGTACCGCTGTACGAGCGGTGTGCCTTCACCGAGGAGAGCTACGCCTCGGTGCTGAGGGACGACCGGCGGCTCGACCGGCTGGTGGAGAGCCTGCTCGGCCGCCACGGCGCGGAGCTCGTCACGGCCTCCGACGGCCGGCTGCGCGCCTGTGTGTCCCTCGCCCAGAACACCGTCACCGAGGAGGAGTCCCGATGTTCGTGATCCTGTTCACGTCGCGCCTGACCGACCAGGCGGGCGAGGACTACTACGCCACCGAGGACGAGATGCGGGAGAGGGTCCGCGCCATCGCCGGATCCGACCTCATGGAGGTCAAGCAGTACACCGGGGAGGACGGCGAGCGGCTCGCCGTCGTCAAATGGCGGGACGCGGAGACGCTGGAGAAGTGGCGTGCCGACCCCGAGCACGTGGTGGCGCAGCGGCTGGGCCGCGAACGCTGGTACTCGCACTACGAGTTGACCGTGGCCGAGGTGATCAGGACCAGCTCGCACGATGCCGGGGCCACGGATCCGGCGACCGGGGCGACAGTCCCCGACGAGGCGCCGCGCGACGGAGTCCGGCGCTGACGGGATGGCGAGGAGAGCCGGACACCGCCGTCCGGCACCCGCTCGGCCCGGTTTCCGGCCAACCCGCCGAGAGCCCTCAGCACGACATTGTTTCGATCTCCGGCGGATTCCGTTTCGGTCCCTGGCCAATTCTGTTTCGATCTCTGGCCAACTTCTTTCACCCTGGTTGATCAATCCCCGGGGCCGTGACGACTATCGAGCACGACGAGTGGCCGTTGACCTGGTTACCACGTTTGCGATGGGGGAAGTCCGGATGGGTTGTACCGGCGTAACGTCTGCGCAGGAAGCCATGTGGCTGGCGCAGGAACTCTCTCCGGACATACCGAACAACACGGCGACCTTGTGGAACGTCCAGGGTGACCTGGACGTTTCCCGTCTCGCGACGGCACTGCGCACGGCGGTGACCGAGACCGGCACCCTGACGGTCAATTTCCGCCGGGGTGACGACGGACTGCACGCGGTGGCCCGTGACCCGCGGGCCTGGGAGCCGTTCCGGCTCGACGTGAGCGACGCGGCCGACCCCGCCGGGGCCGCCCGCACCCTCGTCGCCGAACTGGTGCACCGGCCCTTCGACCTGGGCGAGGACGCGCTCTTCCGCATCGGCTCCGTTCGGCTGGGCGGCGACCGGCATCTGCTGGTCCTGGTCTTCCACCACATCCTCACCGACGCGTTCGGTGTCCTCACGCTGCTGTCCCGCCGGATCGCCGAGATCTACCGGGCGCTGCACGCCGGCACCGCCGTACCGGCGCCTCCCGCGGGCCCCCGGGGCGACGCGGCCGAGAACGACGCCGCGTACCGGGCGTCCGGACGGTTCGCCGACGCCGAGGAGTTCTGGCGGGAGTACGTCGCCGACGAGCCGGCCGCGGCGCGGCTGCCCACCGGCGTCCGCCCCGCCGCGGGCGTCCCCCGCACGGAGGCCGGCTTCTGGGACCCCCTCACCGAGCGGCAGGGCATGGCCACCCGCACGGTGACGGTCCCCGCCGCCGAGCTCGCCTCCTGGGGGCGCGCCGCCGACGCGGTGCGCACCGGCGTGCCCGACCTGATCGCCTCGGCGGCCACCGCGTTCCTGCGCCACCTGTGCGGTCTGCCCCGGCCGCTGCAGACCATCACCGTCAACCACCGCGTCGGCACGCTGCGGCGCGCGGTCGGCCTGCTCTCGAACCGCCTGCCGCTCCAGGTCGAGGTCGACCCCGGAGCCGACTTCGTCGAACTGGCCCAGGCGCTCGCCCGGGAGCGGCGGCGCGTCCTGCGTCACGCCCGTCACGACGTCTCCCTCATCAAACGGGCCACCGGCCACGCCGGGGACGCGCGCAGCCCGTTCGGCGCCGTCGTGAACGTGATCCCCTTCGTCGAGGAGCTCGACCTCGCGGGCGCCGTGGCGCGGTTCGCCGGCGGCACCTTCGGCGTGATCGACGAGGTCATGGTCTGCGTCTACACCGACGGCGGCGCGGACAGCGACCTGTACGTCCGCTTCGACGCCCCGATGCCGATGTACGACGGCGAGGACGTCGCCGGACTGGCCGACCGGTTCGTGACGTTCCTGCGCAGGGCCCTGGCCGACCCGAGCATCCCGGTCGAGGAGGTCTCCGTCCTGACCGCCGGGGAACGCCGCGCCCTGCTCATCGAGTACGCCGGACCCGCCGTCGACGTGCCGCCCGCCACCCTGACGGAACTGCTCCACCGGCAGGCCGAGGCCACCCCCGACGCGATCGCGGTGACCTACGAGGACACCTGCCTGACCTACCGGGAACTGGCCGAACGGGCCGGCCGACTGGCCCGCACGCTGATCCGCGCGGGGGCGGGCCCCGAACGGTTCGTCGCCGTCGCGATCCCCCGCTCCCCGGAACTGGTCGTCGCCCTGGTCGCGGTCCTCGCGGCGGGCGCCGCCTATGTGCCGGTCGACCCGGACCACCCCGCCCCCCGCGTGCGGTCCATGCTCGCCGACGCGGCGCCGCACCTGCTCCTGACGGTCCGGGACACCGTGGACCGGCTGCCCCGCACGGACCTGCCCGTCGTCCTGGCCGACGAGGCCCCGCCGACCGACGGTCCCGTCACGGCGGCCGCCCCGCCCCGCGTCGACCACCCGGCGTACATGATCTACACCTCGGGTTCGACGGGACGGCCCAAGGGCGTCGTCGTCACCCACGCCGCGATCGTCAACCGGCTGCTGTGGATGCAGGACCGCCACCGGCTGGACGACACCGACCGGGTCCTGCAGAAGACGTCGGCGTCCTTCGACGTGTCGGTCTGGGAGTTCTTCTGGCCGCTGATCACCGGCGCCACCCTGGTCCTGGCGCGGCCCGACGGGCACCGGGACCCCGCCTACCTCGCCGGCCTGATCCGGCGGGCCGGCGTCACGACCGTGCACTTCGTCCCGTCGATGCTCGCCGAGTTCGTCAACGACGGGGCGGCGGGCGCCTGCACCGGTCTGCGCCGCGTGATCTGCAGCGGCGAGGCACTGCCCGCCGACCTGGCCGCACGCTTCCACGAGGTGCTCGGGGTGCCCCTGCACAACCTGTACGGGCCGACCGAGGCGGCGGTCGACGTGACCGCGTGGCGGTACCGCCCGGGCGCGCGCACCGTCCCGATCGGCACACCGATCTGGAACACCGCCCTGTACGTGCTCGACAGCCGGCTGCGGCTGGTCCCGCCCGGAGTGCCCGGCGACCTGTACATCGCGGGCGCCGGACTGGCCCGCGGCTATCACGACCGCTCGGTCCAGACCGCGGAGCGCTTCGTGGCCTGCCCGTTCGGACCGGCCGGGGGGCGCATGTACCGGACGGGCGACCTCGCGCGCTGGAACACCGACGGCGAACTGGAGTTCGCGGGACGCGCCGACGACCAGGTGAAGATCCGCGGCTTCCGGATCGAACCCGCGGAGATCGAGGCGACCCTCACCGCACATCCCGGGGTGGTCCGGGCTGCGGTCCTCGCCCGACCCGGCCGCGGCGCCGACGGGGCCGCCCAACTCGTCGCGTACGTCGTGCCCAGGACCTCCGGCGGCCCCGGCGGGGACGGCGCCGCATGGGACCTGCACGCCGGGCTGGACGTCGCCGGGCTGCGCGGCTTCGTCGCCGCCCGGCTGCCCGCCCACCTGGTGCCCGCCGCCTTCGTCGCACTGGACCGGCTGCCGCTCACGGCGAACGGCAAACTCGACCGGGCCGCACTGCCCGAGCCCGAGTTCGCCACCCGGCCCCACCGGCCGCCCACGACCGCCGAGGAAGGCATCCTGGCGGCCGCGTTCGGCGAGGTGCTCGGCCTCGGCCGGATCGGGGTGGACGACGACTTCTTCACCCTCGGCGGCGACAGCATCCGGGCGATCCAGGTGGTGGCCCGCGCCCGCGCCGGTGGCCTCGCCCTCAGCCCGCGCACCGTGTTCGAGTGCCGCACCGTCGCCGCGCTGGCCGCGGCCGCGAGGCGTGACACCGCCCCGCCGCCCCTCGCCGAACCGGACGGCGGCGGAGTCGGCCTGCTGCCGCTGCCGCCGATGGCACGCCTGTACGCCGAACGCGGCCCGGGCCTCGACCGGCTCGCCCAGTGGCTGGTGGTGGAGATCCCCGCCGGCATCGATGCCACCGGCCTCGCCGCCACGCTGCGCGCCGTCCTGGACCGGCACGACGTGCTGCGCTCACAACTGACGGACGACGGACTGCTGGTGCACCCGCCCGGCTCACCGGACATCTCCGGCCTGGTGAAACACGTCCGCTGCCCGGGCGACTGGAACGACGGTGCGTGGCAGGAACTGCTGCGCACCGAGGCGGCCGAAGCCGTACGCCACATCGACGCCTCCCGCGGCCGCATGCTCCGGTTGGTCCGCTTCGAACCGGCCGCCGCGGGCCCCGGCCGGCTGCTGATCGCGGCCCACCACCTCGTCGTGGACGGCATGACCTGGCGGGTGCTGCTCCCCGACCTCGCCGCGGCCTGGCGGCGGATCGCCGCGGGTGAGGCACCGGAGCCGCCCGCGGTGGGGACCTCCCTGCGCCGGTGGCTGAGCGCCCTCGCCGACGAGGCGGCCCGCCCCGGCCGCGTGGCGGAGGTCCCGCTCTGGCGCGACCTGCTCGCGGCCCCCGCCGCCCCCGTCGGGTCCCGGCCGCTCGACCCCCGGCGGGACCTCGTCGCGACGACCCGCACCCTCCGCCTGCAGCTCCCGCCCGACGTCACCGAAGCCGTGCTCACCTCGGTCCCGGCGGCGTACCGCGGCGGCGCCGACGACGTGCTGCTGACGGCGCTCGTGCTGGCGCTGGCCCGGCGGCGCCGGGGCACCACCGACGGCGCCACCGTCGTACGCCTGGAGGGACACGGCCGGCAGGAGGAACTCGTCCCCGGCGCCGACCTGTCCCGCACGGCCGGCTGGTTCACCACGGTGCACCCGGTCCGGTTCGACCTCTCCGGCATCGACGTCGAGGAGGCGATCGCCGGGGGAGCGGCCGCCGGCGACGCCCTCAAGCGGGTGAAGGAGCAGCGGCGCGCCCTGCCCGACCAGGGCATCGGCTACACGCTGCTGCGTCACCTCAACGACGACACCGCGGCGGTGCTGCGCCCGTATCCGGCGGACGAGATCGGCTTCAACTTCCTGGGCCGGTTCTCCTTCACGGGGTCCGGGCCGGACGGCGGCGCGCCCTGGACGCCCGCACCGGAGTGCCCCGAACTCGTCGCCGCGCCCGACCCCGGCATGCCGGCGCCCTGCGCGCTGGAGCTCAACTCCCTGGTGACCGGCACCAGGGACGAGGCCCGGCTGACCGCACTGTTCACCTTCGCCACCGGTGTGCTCACCGCCGACGAGGTCCGCGACCTGGCCGACACCTGGTGCGAGGCCCTGCGCGGCCTGCACACCCTGGTGTCGTCCGGTGCGCGGGGGCTGACCCCGTCCGACGTCACCGCCGAGGTGAGCCAGGCCGAACTGGACTCCTGGCAGCGGCGGTTCGGGGCCGTCGGCGACGTGTGGCCGCTCACCCCGCTCCAGGCGGGTCTGCTCTTCCACACCATGGTCGCGGACACCGCCGCCGGCGCCTACCAGACGCAGTTCGTGTTCCGGCTCGCCGGTCCCGTGGACGCGGGACGGCTGCGGACCGCGGGCCGGGCGCTGCTCGACCGGCACCCCAATCTGAGGGTGGCGTTCCTGTCGAGCGCCACCGGTGAGCCCGTACAGATCGTGGTGGACGAACTCCCGCTGCCCTGGCGGCAGGTGGACCTCTCCGGCGAGCCGGACGCCGAGGCGCGGCTGGAGGAGATCCTGGCCGAGGAGCGGGACGCCCGCTTCTCGCCCGACAGCCCGCCGCTGCTCCGGCTCACGCTCGTCACCCTGGGGCCGGACCGGGCCGAACTCGCGCTCACCGCCCATCACGTGCTCCTCGACGGCTGGTCGGTGCCACTGATCGAGCGGGAGCTGAGGGACCTGTACGCGACCGGCGGCCACGACGCGGGTCCGCCGCCCCGCCAGGGCTTCCGGGACCATCTGCGCCGGCTGGCGCGGCAGGACACCGCGGCGTCGGTACGGGCGTGGACCGCGGAGCTGGCCGGTGTGGAGGAGCCCACCCTGCTGGCGCCCACCGGGCGCCGGGCGGGCCGGGGCAGCGGCAGCGGGCAGGTCGACGCGGCCCTCACCGGCGAGGACACCACCCGGCTGGCGCGGCGGGCCGCCGAGTGGGGTGTCACCCCCAACACCGTGGTGCAGGCCGCGTGGGCCCTCGTGCTGGCCGGGCTGACCGGCCGCGACGACGTGCTGTTCGGCACCACGGTGGCCGGCAGGCCGGCCGGACTGCCGGGCGTGGACACGATGATCGGCCTGTTCATCAACACGGTGCCGGTCCGCGTCCGGTGCGCACCGGACGACAGCCTGCCGCAGCTGCTGCGGCGGCTGCAGGAGGCCCAGGCCGGGCTTTTGGACCATCACCATGTCGGGCTCGCCGACATCCAGCGGTCGACCGGGTTGAGCACGCTGTTCGACACCCTCGTGGTGTTCGAGTCCTTCCCCGTCGACCGGCCCGGTCTGCCAACGGCGGGCGCGTCCGCGGACCTGACGGTGACGGGCATCCGCCCGTACGCCCCGCCGCACTACCCGCTGACCGTGATCGCGGCGGCCGACCCGCTGCTGCGGATCTCCCTCCAGTACCAGCGCGACGCCTTCGAGCACGCCGAGGCGCAGCTCGTCGCCGACCGGCTGGCCCGGGTGCTGCGGCAGTTCGCCGACGGCTCCGCACCCACCGTCGGCGCGGTCGACGTGCTGTCCGACGCGGAGCGGGAGCGGGTGCTGCACGGCTGGAACGACACCGCGGTCGCGCCGCCCGGCCGGACCGTCCCCGAGCTGATCGCCGCGCGGGCGGCGGCGACGCCGGACGCGGTCTGCGTGGAGTCCGGCGGCCGGCGGCTGACCTACCGGGAGCTGGACGAGCGGGCCAACCGCCTCGCGCACTGGCTGATCGGGCAGGGCGTGGGCCCTGAGGCGCGGGTGGTGGTGCTGCTGCCCCGCTCGGCCGACCTGGTCGTGGCGCTGCTCGCGGTGTGGAAGGCCGGCGGCGCCTACGTGCCGGTGGACCCCGAGTATCCGGCCGCCCGGATCCGGGCCGTGGTCGAGGACAGCGCACCGGTGCTGGTCCTGGACCCGGAGCGGCTGGCCCGGGCCGACCTGTCCGCCCGGCCCGCCCACGACCCGCGGGCCGCGGTGAGCGCCGACCACGCCGCCTACGTCGTCTTCACCTCCGGCTCCACCGGGAGGCCCAAGGGCGTGGTCGTCCGGCACGGCTCCCTGGCCCTTCTCCTCACCGGCATGCAGGATCGATTCTCCTTGTCCCCGGACGACCGGCTCCTCGCCGTCGCCACCGTCGCCTTCGACATCGCCGCACTGGAACTGTTCCTGCCCCTGCTGGCGGGCGCCCGGGTCGTCCTGGCCGGCCGAGACGACATCACCCAGCCCTCGGCCCTGCTCGACCTCGTCGAGCGCTCCGGCATCACCCTCATGCAGGCCACCCCCGCCCTCTGGCAGACGCTGGCCACCCATGTGCCGGCCTGCCTGAGCGGACTCCGCGTGATCACCAGCGGGGAGGTGCTGCCGCGGACGCTCGCCGACACCCTGTGCAAGCACGCCGCCGAGGTGACCAACCTCTACGGCCCCACCGAGACCACCGTCTACGCCACCGCCGCCCGGCTCACCCCCGGGACCGCGGGCATGCCCCCCTCCATCGGCGGCCCCGTCGCCGGTACCCGGATCCTCGTCCTCGACCGCAGGCTGCGCCCCGTGCCGCCCGGCGTCACCGGAGACCTCTGGATCGCCGGGCAGGGCCTGGCCCGCGGCTACCACGGCCGGCCCGGGCTGACCGCCGAGCGCTTCGTCGCCGACCCGTTCGGTCCGCCGGGCGCGCGGATGTACCGCAGCGGCGACGTCGCCCGCTGGAGCGCCACCGGCGAGGTGGAGTACCTCGGGCGCTCCGACCACCAGATCAAACTGCGCGGGTTCCGCATCGAACCCGGCGAGATCGAGCACACCCTGGTCCGCCACCCGGCCGTCCGCCGGGCCACCGTCGTCGCCCGCGAGGACCAGCCCGGCGAGCGCCGACTGGTGGCGTACGTGGTGCCGGCGGGCGACACCGACATGCCGTCCGCGGAGCAGTTCCGGGAGTTCGTGGGGGAGCGGCTGCCCGCGTACATGATCCCCGCGGCGTTCGTCACCCTCGCGGAACTGCCGCTGACCCCGAACGGCAAGCTCGACCGCTTCGCCCTGCCCCGCCCCGAGTTCGGCGGCGACGACCACCGGCCGCCCCGGTCACCCCGCGAGGCGACGCTGTGCGGGCTGTTCGCCGAGGTCCTGGGCGTGGAACGGGTCGGTGTCGACGACGACTTCTTCGCCCTCGGCGGCCATTCGCTGCTCGCCACCCGCCTGGTGGCCCGGGCCCGCGCGGAACTGGGCGTGGAGATCCCGATCCGGACCCTCTTCACCGCCCCCACCGTCGCCGAGCTCACCGCCCGGTGGAACGAGATCTCGGCCTCCTCCCGAAAGCCGCTGCGTCGCATGAGCGAAAGGTAGAAACACCATGATCCCCCTGTCGTACGCGCAGCGGCGCATGTGGTTCATCAACCGATTCGAAGGCCCCTCCTCGACGTACAACATCCCGCTGCTCCTGCGGTTCCGCGGCGCGCTCGACACGGCCGCGTTACGCGCGGCGTTCCAGGACGTGATGGCGCGTCACGAGGTGCTGCGCACCGTCTTCGGGGACGTCGACGGCCGGCCGTTCCAGCGCATCCTCGACCCCGCCGAGATCGAACTGCCCTGGAAGGACTGGGGCCGGGTGCCGCCCGAGCGGGTACCGGGCGTGATCTCGTCGGTGGTCGGAAGCTGGTTCGACCTGTCGGCCGACGTGCCGCTGCGCGGGTGCGTCGTGCAGAGCGGCGAGGAGGAGTTCCTCCTGGTCCTGGTGATCCACCACATCGCCGGCGACGGCGGCTCGCTGGCCCCGCTGGCACGCGACGTGTCGGCGGCCTACCGGGCCCGGGTGACCGGCGCCGCGCCCGACTGGGCCGAACTGCCGGTGCAGTACGCGGACTACGCGCTCTGGCAGCGCGAGCTGCTCGGGGACGAGTCCGACCCGCAGAGCGTCCTGTCGGTCCAGGCGGCCTACTGGCGCGAGGAGCTGGCAGGGGTGTCCAAGCCGCTTCCGCTGCCCCTGGACCGGCCCCGCCCGCCGGTGGCGAGTCACCGCGGCGGGTCGGTGGAGACCGGACTGTCCGGCGAGCTGCTGACCCGGGTGGAGGAGCTGGCGCGGGCGCGCGGCGTGACGGTCTCGATGGTCCTCCAGGCCGCCCTGGTCGTCCTGCTGCACCGGCTGGGCGGCGGTGACGACGTGACCGTCGGGTCCCCGATCGCGGGCCGCACGGACGAGGCGCTGAACGACCTGGTGGGGCTCTTCGTCAACACCTGGGCCCTGCGGGTGCAGGTGACCCCCGGGCGCACGTTCGCGTGGGTGCTGGACGAGGTGCGGCGCAAGGCGCTCGCGGCGTACGACCACCAGGACGTGCCGTTCGAGCGGCTGGTGGAGCTGCTGAGGCCGGAGCGGTCGAGCGCCCACCACCCCCTGTTCCAGGTGGTCCTGGCCTGGCAGAACAACGTGCCCCCGCACCTGGACCTGCCGGGCCTGACCGTGTCGATGGAACCCCTTCCCACCGGGACCGCGAAGTTCGACCTGTTCTTCAACCTGGCGCCGGACGAGGCCACCGGGTCCGTCGTGGGCGAGATCGAGTACGCCACCGACCTCTTCGACCGTTCCACGGTGGAAGAACTCGCGGACCGCTTCGTACGCGTGGTCGAGGAAGTGGTGGCCGACCCGCTGACCCGCGTCGGCGGGCCCGGCGCACCGGCCGGCGCCGAGCTGCCGTCCGCCGCCGCGGACGGGCCGTCCCGCGCCTCCCTCGACGCCGACGAGCGCCACCGGATCCTCGTCGAGTGGAACGACACGGCCCGCGACTTCCCCTGCCCGAGACCGGTGCACCTGCTCTTCGAGGAGCAGGCCGAGCGCCGGCCGGACGCCATCGCGCTGCGCTGGGCCGGGGGCACCATGACCTATCGCCAGCTGAACCGGCAGGCGAACCGGATCGCCTGGGACCTCAAGGAGCGCGGGGTCGGCCCGGAGACCGTCGTCGGCATCGGCATCGACCGCGGCCCCGTGATGGTCGCCGCCGTCTTCGGAGTGCTGAAGGCGGGCGGCGCCTATCTGCCGCTCGAACCGTCGCTGCCGGCGGACCGCGTCGCCGGCATGCTCGCCGACGCCGGGGCGGCCCTCGTGCTGTCCACGCCGGACACCGAGCGCTGGGCGGTCCCGGACGGCGTCGAGGTCGTCGAGGCGGCGGACCCCGGCGAGCCGCTCCCGCCGCGCGCCGAGCGGAACCCGGAGCCGGCCGCCGGAGCGGACAGCACGGCGTACATCATCTTCACCTCCGGCAGCACCGGGAAGCCCAAGGGCGTCGCGGTCACCCACCGGCCGGTGCACAACCTGATCCACTGGTGCCGGCGCACCTTCGGCTTCGGCCCCGACGACGTGGTCCTGTGCGTCACCTCGCTCGGCTTCGACCTCTCCGTCTTCGACCTCTTCGGCCTGCTCGGCACGGGCGGCGGCGTCTACCTCGCGGACGCCGCCCAGCAGCGCGACCCCCGGGCGCTGCTCGACATCCTGCTCACCGAACCCGTCACCTTCTGGGACTCGGTCCCCACCACGCTCAACCAGGTGGCCTCGCTGTTCGCCGAGACCGCCGCCCACGAGGGGACCGACACGCTCCGTCTGGTCTTCCTCTCCGGGGACTACACGCCGCTGTCGCTGCCCGACGAGGTCCGCAGGGTGTTCACCGGCGCCGAGATCGTCAGCCTCGGCGGGGCGACCGAGGCGACGGTGTGGTCCAACTACTTCCGCGTCCGGGACATCGACCCCGAGTGGCGCAGCATCCCCTACGGCCGGCCCATCGACAACGCCCGCTACTACGTGCTCGACGAGCGGATGGAGCCGTGCCCCGTCGGCGTCGAGGGCGACCTCTACATCGGTGGGGACTGTCTCTGCGTCGGCTACGTCAACCGGCCCGAACTGACCGCGGAACGCTTCGTCCGGGACCCGTTCGGCACCCGTGAGGACGACCGGCTCTACCGGACCGGTGACCGTGCGAGCTTCTTCCCGGACGGCACCATCTGCTTCCTCGGCCGCGCCGACAACCAGGTGAAGCTGCGCGGGTTCCGCATCGAACCCGGCGAGATCGAGCACACCCTCGCCCGCCACCCGGCCGTCCGCCAGGCCATCGTCACCGCCCGCGAGGACCGGCCCGGCGACCTGCGCCTGGTGGCCTACGTCGTTCCCGACCCCGAGGCCCTGGACCGCACGCACGGCGCCGACGAGCAGGTCGGGGAGTGGCAGGAGGTCTACGACCAGGCCTATCTCGGCGCCGGGGAAAGCCCGTTCGGCGAGGACTTCACCGGCTGGAACGACTCCCGCACGGGGGAACCCATCCCCCTGGACGAGATGCGCGCCTGGCGGGACGCCGCGGTGGACGGCGTGCTGCGCGGGTCGCCCGAGCGCGTCCTGGAGATCGGCGCCGGCTCGGGCCTCCTGCTCGCGCACATCGCGGGCCGGGTGCGGGAGTACTGGGCCACCGACTTCTCCGCGCCGGCCGTCGAGCGGCTGCGGCACCGGGTGACGCGGGCCGGCCTCGCCGACCGGGTGCGGCTGCGCTGCCAGGCCGCCGACGACCTCACCGGACTGCCCCGGGGCCGCTTCGACACGGTGGTGCTCAACTCGGTCGTGCAGTACTTCCCGGACGAGCGGTACCTCGCGCAGGTCCTGGACGGCGCCTGGGGCCTCCTCGCGCCGGGCGGCCGGATCGTCCTCGGCGACGTCCGGCGAGCGCACTCGCTGCACCTCCTGCAGACGTCCGTCCAGGCGGCCGGGCACGCGGACGCGGCACCGGCCGTCCTGCGCAGCGCCGTCGAACAGGCCGTCCTGCTGGAGAAGGAGCTGGTGGTCGACCCCGAGTGGTTCCTGCGCTGGTCGGAGCGGGCCGGGGGAGCCGGCGTCGACGTCCGGACCAAGGACGGCGGCCACCACAACGAACTGACCCGGCACCGCTACGAGGTCGTCGTCCACAAGCCCGACGCCACGGGGTCCGCCCGGGTACGGAGGCTGGACACGGTGCCCGCCCTGCCCTGGGACGGCGACCTGCGCCGCCTCGCCGGCCGGGTGCGCGACCACGCCGCGCCCGTCGTGCGGATCACCGGCGTACCCAACGCCCGGCTGACCGGCGAGGCCCGCGCCGCACGCGAGCTGGGCCTGGAGGACTCGGCCCCCTCGCCGCTGCCGCCGCTCGATCCCGGCGACCTCCCCGCGTGGGCCGAGCGGCACGCCTGGGACACGGTGGTGACCTGGTCGGCCGACGTGGTCGACGAACTCGACGTGCTCCTCTTCCGGGACGGCCCCGTGGCCGGGACACCGCTCGCCGGGACGTACCTGCCGACCGCGGGCGGGCGCACACCCGTCAACGACCCCGCGGCCGCGGGCGCCGTCACCGCGCTGCTGCCCGCACTCCGGACCCACCTGCGGGAGACCCTGCCGGAATACATGGTCCCGGCCGCGATCGTGCCCATCGCCCGCGTGCCGCTGACGGACAACGGCAAACCGGACCGGCGTGCGCTGCCCGTCCCCGACTACACGGCCGGCGGCGGCCGGGCTCCCGCCACGCCCGAGGAGGAGTCGCTGTGCGCGCTGTTCGCCGCCGTGCTCGGCCTCGACCGGGTCGGCGTGGACGACAACTTCTTCACCGTCGGCGGGCATTCGCTGCTGGCCACCCGGCTGGTGAGCCGCATCCGGGCCGAGCACGGCGTGGAGATCCCGATCCGGCTCGTCTTCCAGGCACCCACCGCCGCCGAGCTGGCGGCCCACCTCACCACCCTCGGCAGCGTCCGCCCGCCCCTGCTCCCCCGGGACCGGCCCGAGCGGCTGCCGGTCTCCTTCGCCCAGCAGCGGCTGTGGTTCATCCACCGGTTCGAGGGACCCTCGGCGACCTACAACGTCTCGCTGGCCCTGCGGATGCGCGGCGTACTGGACGCCGACGCGCTCCGCCGCGCCGTGCACGACGTCGTGGTGCGGCACGAGTCGCTGCGCACCGTCTTCGGAGAGGCGGACGGGGAGCCGTACCAGCGGGTCCTGGAGCCGACCGCGATCCGGGTCCCCTGGCAGGAGCGCGAGGTCGGCGAGGTCGAACTGCCCGATGTCCTGCGCGAGGCGGCCCGCCGGCCGTTCGACCTGACCGGCGAGATCCCGTTCCGCGCCTGGCTGTTCCGGACCGGGGAGCGGGAGTCCGTGTTCCTGATCGGCGCGCACCACATCGCCGCCGACGGCTGGTCGGCGCTCCCGCTCGCGCAGGACCTGACCACGGCGTACGAGGCCCGTCGCGCCGGGCGGCCACCGGAGTGGGAACCGCTCCCGGTGCAGTACGCGGACTACACCCTGTGGCAGCGGGAGCTGCTCGGCGACGGAGATGCCCCGGGCAGCCTCTACCGGCGCCAGCTCGACTACTGGACGACCCATTTGGCCGGCCTCCCGGAGACCGTCACCCTGCCCACCGACCGGCCGCGGCCCGCGGTGGCCTCGTACGCCGGTGATCTCGTGCCGCTCGTCCTCGACGAGCAACTCACCGCGGACGTCCGGCGGCTGGCCCGGGACACCGGTGCCACCGTGTCGATGGTGCTGCAGGCCGCACTGGCCGCGCTGCTCACCAGGCTGGGCGTCGGCACCGACGTGCCGATCGGGTCCCCCATCGCCGGCCGCACCGACGAGGCGCTCAACCGGCTGGTCGGCTTCTTCGTCAACACCTGGGTGCTGCGCGCCGACACCTCGGGAGATCCGGGCTTCGCCGAACTCGTCGGCCGGGTGCGGGAGCGCAGCCTCGCCGCCTACGACCACCAGGACATCCCCTTCGAGCACCTCGTCGAGGTGCTGAACCCGGTGAGGTCGCCCGCCCACCACCCGCTCTTCCAGGTCTGCCTGGCGCTGCAGAACAATGCGCGGCCCGCGTTCGACCTGCCCGGCCTGACGGTGTCCGAGGAGCCGTTCGGCACCGGCACCTCGCGCTTCGACCTGTTCATCAGCCTCACCGAGCACGACGAGGAGGGCGCCCCGCCCCGCATCGAGGGGTTCGCGGAGTACGCGACCGAGCTGTTCGACGCCTCCACGATCACCACGCTGCTCGCCCGGTGGCAGCGCTTCCTGCGCCACGTGGTCGCCGCCCCGGACACGCCCATCGGGGACGTCGACGTCCTGGCGGACGGCGAGCGCGCGGAGCTGGTCCGCCGGGGCGGACCGGGCCGGGACGCCGCCTTCGCGGCCGGCACCGTGCACGAGCGGTTCGCCGCGGAGGCCGCGGCCCACCCGGACGCGATCGCGCTGGTCTCCGCGGACGGCGAGATCCGCTGGACCTACGCCGAACTGGACCGCCGGGCCAACCGCATCGCCCACCACCTGAGGGCCGGGGGCGCCCGCCCGCACACCCGGGTGGCGCTCGTCATGGAACGCTCGCCCCTGCTGGTCGCGGCGATCCTCGGGGTGCTGAAGACGGGGGCCGCCTATGTCCCGGTCGACCCCACCCACCCGCCCGAGCGCATCGCGTTCATGCTCGCCGACCTCGCCCCCGTCGTCACCGTGGACGAGAGCCTCGCCGACGCCGACCTCGACGAGGAACCCGGCACACCGCCCTGTTCCGAGGGCACCGGCGAGCAGAGTGTCGCGTACGTGATGTACACCTCCGGCTCCACCGGCCGCCCCAAGGGCGTCGAGGTGACCCATCGCAACGTGCTCGACCTCGCCCTCGACGACTGCTGGACGACCGGCGCCCAGCGCCGTGTCCTGGTCCACTCCCCGCACACCTTCGACGCGTCGACGTACGAGCTGTGGGTACCGCTGCTCCACGGCGGCACGGCGGTGGTCGCCCGCGCCGGCAGGCCGGACACCGCGGAGCTGGCCCGTGTCGTCACCGAGCGGGAGGTGACCGGACTGTGGCTGACCGCCGGACTCTTCGCGGTGATGGCCGAACAGCACGCGGAGTGCTTCGCCGCCGTCCAGGAGGTCTGGGCGGGCGGGGACGTCCTCTCGCCGACCGCCGTCCGCCGGGTCCTCGAAGCGTGCCCCGGCCTCACCGTGGTCAACGGCTACGGACCGACCGAGACCACCACGTTCGCCGCCCGGCACCGCGTGCCCTCGGCGGACCGGTGCACCGACCCCGTGCCGATCGGGGAACCCATGGACGGCAGCCGGCTGCTCGTCCTGGACGACCGGCTGCGGCCGGTGCCGCCCGGTGTGGTGGGCGAGCTGTACATCGGCGGCGACGGCGTGGCCCTCGGATACGCGGGCCGGCCGGGCCTGACCGCAGAGCGGTTCGTCGCCGACCCGTCCGGGCCGCCGGGAGCGCGGGTGTACCGCACCGGCGACCTGGTGCGCTGGACGACCGCCGGGCACCTCCAGTACGTGAGCCGGGCCGACGACCAGATCAAGCTGCGCGGCTTCCGGGTGGAACCGGGCGAGCTGGAGACGGTGCTGCGCGAGCGGGACGGCGTGGCGCAGGCCGTGGTCGTCGTCCGCGAGGACCGGCTCGGCGAACGCAGCCTGGTCGCCTACGTGGTGCCCGACACGTCCGCCCCGACCGGCCGTGACGCCGCCGAACAGGTCGGTGAGTGGCGGGAGATCTACGACGAGATGTACGGCGGTACGGCCGTGGAGCCGGGCGGGGTCGGCGAGGACTTCACCGGATGGAACAGCTCCTACACGGGCCGGCCCATCCCGCTGCCGGAGATGCGGGCCTGGCGCGAGGCCGTGCTCGACCGGGTGCGGACGCTGCGACCGCGCCGGGTGCTGGAGATCGGCGTCGGCTCTGGCCTGCTGCTCGGACCGCTGGCACCGGAGACCGAGGAGTACTGGGGCACCGATTTCTCGGCTCCCGTCATCGACCGGCTGCGCGCCCAGGTCGGCAGCGACCCGGAGCTGTCCGGCAGGGTCACCCTGCGCTGCATGGCCGCCGACGACCCGGACGGCCTGCCGACGGGACACTTCGACACGGTCATCCTCAATTCGGTCGTGCAGTACTTCCCGGACGGCGACTACCTCGCACGGGTGCTCGACCTCGCCATGGACCGGCTGGCCCCCGGCGGACGCATCGTGATCGGCGACGTCCGCAACCACCGCACCCTGCGCCTGTTCAGCGCCGCGGTCCACCGGTGCCGGCAGCCGGACGACGGGCCCGCCGCGGTACAGGCCGCGGTCGAACGCGCCGTGCTGGGCGAGAAGGAACTCGTCGTGGACCCGGGGTACTTCACCCGCTGGGCGGAAGCCCGCCCCGACGCCGTCGCCGCCGACATCCGGCTCAAACGGGGCACCCACCACAACGAACTCACCCGCCACCGCTACGAGGTCGTGCTGCACAAGCAGCCCGTCCGGCCGCTGCCGCTGGCGGACCTGCCCGAGGTGGTCTGGGGGAGCGAGGTGCGTCGACCGGCCGACCTGGAGCCCGCGCTGGCCCGCCACGGCGGCCACCTCCGCCTCACGCGCATCCCCAACGCCAGGCTGGCCGGAGAGGCCGCCGAGTGGGGCGCCCCCGTGGAGTCGGGCGGCACACTCGACCCGGCCGAGCTGGAGGCGTGGGGCGCCGAACGGGGTCTCGCGGTGTACTGCACCTGGTCGGCGCAGGCCGCCGACTGCTTCGAGGCGGTCCTCCTGCCCGACGTCGACGCTCCCTGCTGCGACGGCGTCTACCGGCCGGCCGGCGTCCCCTCCCCGCGCCTGGTCAACGTACCCGCGGTGTCCCGTCGCGTGTCCCGGCTGCCGTCCCGGCTGCGCGACGAACTCGGCGCGCAGCTGCCGGAGTTCATGATGCCCGCCGACATCCTGGTCCTCGACCGACTGCCGCTGACCGAGAACGGCAAGGTGGACCGCGCCGCGCTGCCGGCACCCGACCCGGCCGGCGGCGACCACCGCGCACCGCGCACGCCGCGCGAGGAGGAACTCGCCGCCCTGTTCGCCGAGGTGCTGGGCCTGGACCGGATCGGCATCGACGACGACTTCTTCGCCTGCGGCGGCCACTCCCTGCGGCTGACCCGCCTCGTCTGGCAGATCCACGAGAAGCTCGGCGTGGACGTGCCCATCCGGACGGTGTTCCAGTACCCGACGGTGGCCGAACTCGCGGCCCGGCTGTCCGCGGACACCGAGGTGGGCTTCGAGGACCCCTTCGCCGTCGTCCTGCCCATCCGCACCGAGGGGGAGAGGCCCCCGTTGTGGTGGCTGCACCCGGGCGGCGGCCTGAGCTGGCCCTACCTGGGCTTCGCCCGGCACATCGACGCGTCCTGGCCGCTCTACGGCATCCAGGCCCGCGGCTTCGACGGCACCACACCGCCGGCGGGCTCCGTCGAGGAGATGGTCGACGACTATCTGCGCGAGGTGCTCCGCGTCCAGCCGAGCGGCCCGTACCACCTGCTGGGCTGGTCCTTCGGCGGCACTCTGGCGCACGCCATGGCGGCCGAACTCCAGCGCCGGGGGCACGAGGTGGCGCTCCTCGCACTGCTGGACGCCGCGCCCTCCGGCCACTTCACCGACCTCGAGGCGCTCGACGAAGGCATGGTGCGCCGCTTCCTCGCCAACTACATGGGCCATCTGGCCGGAATGGAGGAGTATCCGTCCCTGGTCGCGACCGCGTCGTCGATCTTCGTCGGACAGATGGAGCAGATGCGGCGGTTCGACTCACCGCGCTACCGCGGTGACGTCCTCTTCTTCAACGCACTCCTCGATCCGGAGACCCACGACAAGCGGGAACTGGAGGAGGAACTCGAGGTGCTCTGGCAGGAGCACGTCGACGGCCGGGTGCAGCGCATCGACGTCGCCTGCGCCCACAACGAGATGTACTGGCCGCGGAACGCCGCGGAGATCAGCCGAGTCATCAACCGGATTCTGCGGGCGGCGCAGCGACCCTGACGGCCCCACGACCGGTGATCCGAGATCTGGAGGATACGGGTGAGCACCAATCCGTTCGACGACGAGAACGGCCGGTTCCACGTGCTGGTCAACGACGAGGACCAGCATTCCCTCTGGCCCGCCTTTGCCGAGGTGCCGGCCGGCTGGCGCATCGTCTTCGGCCCGGCGGAACGGGCTGAGAGCGTCGCCTACGTGGAGGCGAACTGGACAGACATGCGGCCCCGGAGTCTCCGCGAGGCCATGCGGGGGTAGTTCCCAAGCCGTGTGCCGCGAGGCGGACGCCCGAGGTCCCCGGACGCTCGGGCGCCGCCGCCGGGCACGGGCCGTACCGACCGAACCACCACGGCCCGCGACCGGTCCCGCGCACACGGCGGACGCATACACGCCACACCAAGGCGAAGAGGGTGAATCATCCATGAGCGTCAACGGGGAGGCTTGTGCTGTGGGAGGCACAAACAGCGACGTCATGTTCGTTCGATGGCCCGCGCAGAAGGACCTCAGGAACCGATGTAAGAGGGAGGGCGTGCCCCGTCTCCTCGTCGTCGAGGGCAGTGCGCGGCCTCCGGTGTGCAACGACCCCTTCGAGGACTGGGTGCGCGCACCCATATCCCGAAGCGACCTGGACGCTCGGGTGCGAGCGCTGCAGAACCGCCTCGACAGCCGCCAGGTCCCGACTCTCGACTCGGCCGGAACGCTGTGTTTCGGCCCTCACTCGATCACGATCTCGAATGTCCAGACCGAACTGATGGAGCTGCTCATCGAGCACTTCGGGGAGGTGGTGTACCGCCATGAACTCACGCAACGGCTCGCCGAACGGGTGCCGAGGCCGACACGGAACTCGCTCGACCTGCACATCATGCGGCTCCGGCGCCGCCTGACCCCGATCGACCTGGTCATCCGGACGGCGTGGGGCCGCGGCTACGTGCTGGAGACCGCGGCCTGATCCCCGGGGCGGTTCAGTCCTGGTGCACCTTCCCCCGCAGCCTGCGCAGTTCGGGGAAGGGCCTGGTGGCACGGCGGGCAAGGAAGTCGACACCACTTGACCCGCCGGTTCCGCCCTGGTTCCCGACCATCTTCGACACCAGCGCCAGATGCGTCACCTTCCAGTGCCAGTAGCCGTCCCCGATGTCCAGCAGTCCCTCGGCGAGGCGGTGCAGCACACCGGCCTCGATGCCTCCGCGGCAGATGTCGTCGACCGACCGGCCGTGGTAGTCGGCCGCCGCCACGAACGCCTCGTACAGACTGCCCGGATGCTGCTCGTTGCCGAGCAGTGCCGTCAGCCGCCGGAACTGCGTCGACTGGGCGCCGCTCGCCGTGTCCAGATACGGCCGGAACTCGGCGAAATAGCGCAGCGGCAGCTTCTCCAGGACGCGCAGCTGGTCCTGCAGCACCCGCAGTATCTCGCCGGTGCGCAGCAGGAACTCGTGGCCGAGCTCCAGGTCGTAGGTGTCGCAGGGGGGCACGAGGGCCTCGGCCGCCGCGTCCAGATCCGCCCCCATCTGCTTCAGCCACAGCTCGCAGGACTGGTGCGTGATGATGAAGAACTGCTCCGCCAGGACCACCGCGCGGCCGGCCGCGTCCGGAGTCCGCGTTTCCTGCAGCGAGAGCAAGGTCTCCATCCGCAGGTAGTCCGCATACGTCAGAGTGCTCAAGACGCCGTCCCCTCGCTGATGCCCGCACTGGTGAAGTCGTCGGCCCGCCTGCTCCGCACGCACAACGCCGGTGAGTCGGGTGTCCGGAGCATGGCACGGCGGCACCGCGGCGAATCGGCAATCTTTCGTCTTCCATTCAAGGAGAAAGACCTGGGCAAGACACCCCGCACCGCACCGGTGCCCTTGCCACGATGCAGACATGAGTACGCGGACCGAGCTCGACCTCACCGACGCCACCGCCTTCGTCCGGCACGACGCGCACGCATTCTGGCGCGAGGTGCGGACGTCGAGGCCCGTGTACTGGCACGACGGAGACCCCGGATTCTGGGTCGTCGCCCGCCACGCCGACGTGCTGTCCTGCTACGCCGACGTGAAGACGCTGAGCTCCGCGCGCGGGACCGTGCTGGACGTGCTGCTGCGCGGCGGCGACTCCGCCGGCGGCAAGATGCTCGCGGTCACCGACCGGCCGCGCCACCGCGAACTGCGGAACCTGATGCTGCGCGCGTTCTCGCCGCGCGTGCTCGGCGAGGTCGAGCGCAGCGTCCGGCTGCGGACGTCCCGACTCATCGAAACCGTCACGCGGCTGGGCGAGTTCGACTTCGCGACCGAAGTCGCGGAGCACATTCCGATGCACACCATCTGCGACCTGCTCTCCATACCGCCCGAGGACCGCGGGCAGCTGCTCCGGTGGAACAAGCTGGCGCTCTCCGCGGACGACGCCGACGCCGACGCGCTCGACTCGCTGGAGGCCAGGCACGAGATCGTCGGCTACTTCATGGACCTCGCCCGGCGACGCCGGCTCGACCCCGGCGACGACGTCGTCAGCATGATCGCCACCGCGGAGCCGGGCGGTCGTCCGCTGACGCTGGAGGAGGTCGCCCTCAACTGCTACAGCCTGATCCTGGGCGGCGACGAGTCGTCCCGGGTGTCGGCGATCTGTGCGGTCAAGGCACTCGCCGAGCATCCCGGGCAGTGGCGCGCCCTGCGGGACGGTGACGCCGGCCTCGACGCGGCCGTCGAGGAGGTGCTGCGGTGGGCGACGCCCGCGATGCACTTCGCGCGCACCGCGCTCCACGACACGGAGATCGGCGGGCAGCGGGTGCGCGCGGGCGACATCGTGACCCTGTGGAACACCTCCGCCAACAACGACGAGGAGGTGTTCGCCGGGCCCCGCCGGTTCGACCTGACCCGCTCCCCGAACCGGCACCTGTCGTTCGGTCACGGCCCGCACTTCTGCGTCGGCGCGTTCCTCGGCCGGGCGGAACTGCGCGCACTGCTGGCGGCGCTCGTCCGGTCGGTCACCGAGATCCGGCTGTGCGGCACGCCGACGCCGATCTACTCGAACTTCCTGCACGGCTACAGCAGCCTGCCCGTCGCCTTCCGCTGACGCCGCGGCCGGGCACGGAGCGCACACGGGCGCGGGCGGACGGACCTGCACGGGCCTCAGCGGCGCAGCCGGCTCTCGACGGCCGCGACGAGCTCGCCGATCGTCGACGACCCCAGCACCACCCGGATCGGCACCCGGACGTCGAGCTCCGCACGGATCCGGCCGGCCAGCCGGGTGGCCTGCACGGAGTGCCCGCCGAGGTCGAAGAAGTTGTCGGCGGTCCCCACGTCCGGGACGGCGAGGATCTCCCGCACCATCGCGCAGATGACGGCGGCCGTGCCGTCCTCCGGGGCGTCGTCCCGGACGCCGGGCCCGGCCGGCCCCGGCGCGGGCTCCGGCAGGGCGTCCCGGTCGATCTTTCCGTTCGCCAGGGTGGGGAACCGGTCGAGCACCACGACCCTCGCCGGCACCATGTGCGCGGGCAGTGCATCGGCCGCGTGCGCCCGCAGTTCGGCCGGGTCGACCGGGGTGCCCGCGGTGACGTAGCCGACCACGTGCGCCTCGGTCAGTCCGCCTCGCACCACGGCCACCGCGACGTCCACCGCGGGGTGGGCGGCGAGCCGGGCCTCGATCTCGCCGAGTTCCACGCGGAAGCCGCGCAGCTTCACCTGACCGTCCGTGCGGCCGGTGAACGACAGCGCGCCGTCGGCGCCCCGGCGGCCCCGGTCGCCCGTGCGGTACATCCGGCTGCCGGGCGGCCCGAACGGGTTCGCCACGAACTTCGCCGAGGTCGCGGCGGGCCGGTTCAGATACCCGCGCGCCAGTCCGCTGCCCGCGATGTACAGCTCGCCCTCCGCACCCGGCGGCACCCGGCGCAGCCGCTCGTCGAGCACGTGGACCTCGTTGCCGATCCACGGAGTTCCGATGCCGACGTCGTCGGCGTCGCGTATCGGCCCGCCGATCGTCGCCCCGACGGTCACCTCGGTCGGGCCGTAGCCGTTGAACATCCGCCTCGCCCGCGACCACTTGCGGACCAGCGTCGGTGTGCAGCTGTCTCCCGTGGACATGACGGTCCCGCCCACCAGCACGCCGTCGGCGTCGGTCAGGCTCAGCGCGACGGGGGGCAGCACCGCATGGGTGATGTCATGGGTGAACAGCGTGTCCCGCAGCGGCTGGCCCGGCAGCAGGTCCTCCGCCGACGCCATGACGAGTGCGGCACCGGACAGCAGGGCCAGCGTCACGTCCCAGAAGGCGGCGTCGAAGCTGATCGAGGCCCACTGCAGGACACGGTCGCCGGGCCCGGGCCCGAGCACGGCGGCCTGGGTCCGCGCCATGTCGTGCACACCCCGGTGCGGCACGGCCACGCCCTTCGGGGTGCCGGTCGAGCCCGAGGTGTAGATGACGTACATCAGGTGGTCCGGGCACAATTCGGTACGGCGTTCCCGCCGGGCGACGTCGTGTCCGGGCAACCGCGCGCAGGCGTCCTCGAAGGCCGGGTCGTCGAGGACGAGTTCCGGCAGGTCCGCGTCGAAAGGGGCCACCGAGGACGCCCGCAGGAGCAGCGCCGGGCGGGCGTCGGCCAGCATGAACGACAGGCGCTGCGCCGGGTAGCCCGGATCGAGGGGCAGGTAGGCGCCGCCGGCCTTCAGCACCGCCATGACCGCCACGATCAGGTCGTTCGACTTCGGCACCGCGACCGCGACGAGGCGGTCGGGGCCGACTCCCCGGGCGATCAGGCTGCGCGCGAGCCGGTTGGCGCGGGCGTTCAGTTCCGCGTATCCGAGGGTGCCTTTGTCGTCGATGAGGGCGGGCGCTCCGCCGCACCGGGCGGCGGTGGACTCGAACAGTGCCGGAACCGTGTACAACCGCAGTCAGCTCCTTCGCGAAAGTCCCTGATCGACGGCGAATCTAGTGTCCGGCTCCGCGGGGCCCGGCGAATCCTTCCCATCTCTGTCACGGCGTTCACCGCCGTCCCGGTGTTCCCCGGCCGACGGGACGGGCCGCGGGCGGGCACCGGGCCCGACGGCGCCCTCGCCGATGTGCAGGATCGCGTCGGCCGTGTCCAGTACGGGCCGGTCGAGGGGGAAGTAGCCCTGCTGCGGGGTGATGTCGGTCCGCGCCCGGGCACCGGCGAACGAGCCCCCGGTCGTCAGCCCCCAGGAGCCGTCGTCGTCCTGCAGGCGGCCCTCGTACGTGTCCGGCGCGGGGTCTTGGAGCCCGAGGGCCGTGCTGCGCCCCAGACTGCCGGCGACGAAGGCGTACCGCTCGCCCAGCAGGGCGGCCACGACGCAGCCGGCTCCGGGCCAGGTGACCTGGACGTCCGCCGAGCGCCAGGTGCTCGGGACGTGCTGCAGATGCAGGTTGTGGCCGAAGACCAGGGTCGGGCCCCGCCGTGATTCGATGCCGCGGATGTCGAGGAGGTTCTGCGCCATGAGCGCGTCCCGGGTGGCGAGCAGACGGTACATCCGCGCACCGTGGTCCAGCGGCTGTGCCGCTTGCCGGTGATACCGCAGCAGGCCGAGCCCGGCGGTGAGGTGGGTCCTGGCCTCGTGCCACCGCGCGTACGAGGGCGCCGCGTCCCGGTCCGGGGCCCGGGCGGAGAGCAGCGTGAGCATGTCGTCGCCCAGCGACCGCAGCCGACCCGCCTCGGGGGAGGCGCCGACCGATTCGGCCGGGTCCATGACCGCCTCGGTGCGGCTCCAGCGCTCGTCGTCCCCGAGCAGCCCGGTGAGGTCGAGGTCCAACTCCAGGTGGTCCCGCGCGTGTTCGAGATAGCGCCGGGGGCTGGGTGCGGAGGCGTTCTCCAGCGGGGCGTCGAAACCGTGGAAGGCCAGGCGCTCCCGCGGCGGGCGGTTCCGGTTGTGGGCGCGCATCCAGGCGACCAGCCGGCGATTGGCCTCCAGCTCTCCGAAACCGTGGGAGAAGCCCTCGTTCATCACGGCGTCGAGGCTCCCGGCCGCCCCCTGCACGAAGTCGTTCACGCCCAGCGCGGCGACGCGGTCGGTCTCCAGCGCGACCGACCGGAAGCCGAAGTCGGCCAGCTGGACGATCAGTTCGTTGCGGACCCGGCCGAAGGCCGGTTCCCGGTGCGTGGGTTCACCGAGGGCCAGCAGATCGCAGGTGGCCACGGCGAGGTCCCGAATGTCCTGTCTCATGTGACTTCATCCAAGCACTGAAAGGACGGTTGAGACTTCGCGGACCCGTGCCGCCGGACACCGCCGGCAACCCTCAAACCGCTGATCGGCGTGCGGGCTTCGCGGCGCGCTCAGCGGGGGGTGGCGGTGTCGGCGGCCCGGTGCTCCGCCGTGGCGGGGAAGCGGGTGGCCGGTGCGGCCGGTGCCAGCCCGAGCACGGTCACGTAGTGCGCGAGCCGCACGGCCGCTTCGAGCATCGAGGCGCCCCGGGCCGTGAGCCGGCGCCGCCAGTCGTCCAGGGCCGCGGACAGCGCCTGGGTGCCGCCGGCGGTCCGGATCTGCCGGACCACGGTGGAGATGTGGTCCAGCGGGTAGCCGCCGCGGCGCAGCAGATGGGCGAGTTCGGCGTCGCGGATGTCGGCGGGGCCGTACGTGCGGTGGCCGGTGACCGGCTCGCGGCCGGGCGCGAGGATGCCCGCCACCTCCCAGTTGCGCAGGGTCGCCGCGGTGACGCCGAGGCGGTGGGCGAGTTCGCCGATGCTGAGGGCCTCCGGGCCGCTCGGGGCGTGCGACGCGGCGTGCGGCCCGCGGGTCAGATGCTCGACGGCCTCTCCGACCGCGTCCAACGTCCCCCGGTCGCGCAGTAGTTGGGCATGGCTGCGGTCGACGGCCGTCAGCGCGGCGTCGAGTTCGCCGGCGTTCAGCGACCGCATGATCTGCCCGCTCACCGCGTAGCCGTGCGCGGGGACCAGCGCCAGATACGCGCGCAGGGCCGCCGCATGGGTCGCGGTGTAGGTGCGGTACCCGGACGGGGTGCGCTCGGCGAGCGGGATGAACCCGTCCCGCTCGTAATTGCGGACCGCCTGGGTCGAGATGCCGTGCTCGCGGGCCAGATCGTGCGGGCGGAGATGAGCCATGGTTTGAGACTTTAACGCAATTCTGCCGGTGTTTCCGTACCAAAGTCTCAACCGGCCTTGCAGGTATACGCTTGAATGCCATGACCAGGGAAGTTCAGGAATCCGTCGCCACCGCACGTGACGAGGGCGTACCGCGTCCAACACCTGGGAGGGACACCATGACGGCCGGGCCGGGAGCGGACACTCAGCCGCCCGCAGTGCGCTTCGCCGACTGCCACGATCTGATCCGGGTGCACGGAGCGCGTGAGAACAACCTCAAGAACGTCGACGTCGAGATCCCGAAGCGTCAACTGACCGTGTTCACCGGAGTCTCCGGCTCGGGCAAGAGCTCTCTGGTGTTCGACACGATCGCCGCCGAGTCGCAGCGGCTGATCAACGAGACCTACAGCGCCTTCGTGCAGGGCTTCATGCCGACCCTGGGCCGTCCCGAGGTCGACGTCCTCGAAGGACTGACGACCGCGATCATCGTCGACCAGCAGCCCATGGGCACCAGCCCCCGCTCCACCGTCGGCACGGCCACCGACGCGGGCGCGCTGCTGCGCATCCTGTTCAGCCGGCTCGCCAAGCCCTACATCGGCTCGCAGAAGGCGTTCGCCTTCAACGTCGCCTCCGCCGAGGCCTCCGGCACGCTGGTGGTCAACGGCAAGCGCATCGAGAAGGGCTTCAGCGTCGTCGGCGGCATGTGCCTGCGCTGCGAGGGCATGGGCGCCGTCTCCGACATCGATCCCAGCCGCCTCTACGACGACGCCAAGTCGCTCGCCGACGGCGCGATCACCGTGCCGGGCTGGAAGGCGGACGGCTGGGTGGTGCAGTCGTTCACCGAGTCCGGGTTCCTCGACCCGCACAAGCCGATCCGCGACTACACCGGCCAGGAGCTGGACGACTTCCTGCACCGGGACCCGGTCAAGGTCAAGGTCAAGGGGATCAACACCACCTACGAGGGACTGATCGCGCGGGTGCGGAAGTCGTTCCTGACCAAGGACAGGGAGGCGCTGCAGCCGCACATCCGCGCCTTCGTCGACCGGGCGGTGACCTTCGCCGTCTGCCCCGAGTGCCACGGCACCCGGCTCAGTGAGACCACCCGCTCCGCGAAGATCGACGGCGTCAACATCGCCGACGCCTGCGCCATGCAGATCAGCGACCTGGCCGCCTGGGTGCGCGGCCTCACCGAGCCGTCCGTCGCCACGCTGGTCAAGGTGCTCGGCGAGACCCTCGACTCGTTCGTCCGGATCGGACTGGGCTACATCTCGCTCGACCGTTCCTCGGGCACGCTGTCCGGCGGCGAGGCACAGCGGGTGAAGATGGTCCGCCACCTCGGCTCCGCCCTCACGGACGTCACGTACGTCTTCGACGAGCCCACCGTCGGCCTGCACCCGCACGACATCCGGCGGATGAACGACCTGCTGCTCCAACTGCGGGACAAGGGCAACACCGTGCTGGTCGTGGAGCACAAGCCGGAGACGATCGTCATCGCCGACCACGTCGTCGACCTCGGGCCGAAGGCCGGTACGGCGGGCGGCGAGGTGGTCTTCGAGGGCACGGTCGAGGGGCTGCGGTCCTGCGGCACGCTCACCGGACGGCACCTGGACGACCGGGCCTCCCTGAAGCCCTCGGTGCGCAAGGCCACCGGTGTGCTGGAGGTGCGCGGCGCGAGCGCGCACAACCTGCGTGACGTCGACGTCGACATCCCGCTCGGCGTCCTCACCGTGGTCACCGGGGTCGCGGGCTCCGGCAAGAGCTCCCTGATCCACGGCTCGGTCGCCGGACGGGACGGCGTGGTGACGGTGGACCAGGGTCCCATCAAGGGTTCCCGGCGCAGCAACCCGGCGACCTTCACGGGCATGCTGGAGCCGATCCGCAAGGCGTTCGCCAAGGCCAACGGCGTCAAGCCGGCACTGTTCAGCCCCAACTCCGAGGGCGCCTGCCCCGCCTGCAAGGGCGCCGGCGTCATCTACACCGACCTGGCGATCATGGCCGGTGTCGCCACCACCTGCGAGGACTGCGAGGGGAAGCGGTTCCAGCCCTCGGTGCTGCAGTACCGCCTCGACGGCCGCGACATCAGCGAGGTGTTCGCGATGTCCGTGACGGAGGCCGGCGAGTTCTTCCGCAGCGGAGCGGCGCGCACGCCGGCCGCGCACACGGTCCTCACCCGGCTCGCCGACGTCGGGCTCGGCTACCTCAGCCTCGGCCAGCCGCTCACCACGCTGTCCGGCGGCGAGCGGCAACGCCTCAAGCTGGCCACCAACATGGCCGGGGCGGGCCACACGTACATCCTCGACGAGCCGACGAGCGGCCTGCACCTGGCCGACGTCGAGCAGTTGCTCGCGCTGCTCGACCGGCTCGTGGACGCCGGCACGTCGGTCGTGGTCGTCGAGCACCACCAGGCGGTCATGGCGCACGCGGACTGGATCATCGACCTCGGCCCGGGCGCCGGCCACGACGGCGGCCGCGTCGTCTTCGAGGGCACGCCCGCCGACCTCGTCGCCGCCCGCTCCACCCTGACCGGCGAGCACCTCGCCGAGTACGTCGGCGCCTGAGGGGGAGCCTCCCCGACACCCTCCGAGGCGCCGTCGACCAGCGCGGCCCCGCCCCGGCACCACCCGGGGCGGGGCCGCGCGCGTCCCGGCCGCGCGCATACGGGCGGCCTCGTGCGGACCGATGTCTGGCCGAGTTCTGTCACTCCGGCCGATTCCGCACCGGTACCGACCACAATCGGCACCGACCCGTGGCCGATGCCCGACGCCGCCTCCTGCCGCAGACCCCCCGCGCATCCACGGGCGGCGCCACGGCGGCCCCACGGGCGGCCGGTGAGTCGACGGCGAGCAGCGACCGCCCCGGCCGGCTCCCGGGCTCCGCGGCGCGAGAAGACGCCGACCCCGTCCGACGGAAGGTACCGACCCATGGCTTCGCACACCGACACCGAGACCGTCATCGTGGGGGCCGGACCCGCGGGACTCACGGCGGCGCTCGTCCTGGCCAGGTACCGGCACCCGGTGCTCGTCGTGGAGGGCCGCCACGGCGCGCGCAACGACACCTCGACGGGCGTCCACGGGCACCTCGGGATGGACGGCGTCACACCGGCCGAGTTCCAATCGCGCGCCCGGCAGGAACTCTCCCGGTACGCGACCGTGGAGTTCCGCCGCGCCGACGCCGACAGCGTCCGCGCCACGGGCGACGGCTTCCGGATCGGCCTCGACGACGGAGACAGCCTGCAGGCCGCCACCGTCCTGCTCGCCACCGGCGTCGTCGACGTCCCCCCGGCGGACGTCGACGGCTTCACGGCCTGCTGGGGCCACACCGTGATCCACTGCCCCTTCTGCCTCGGCGAGGAGAACGCCGACCGGCGCTGGGCCACCGTCGTCGACAACGCGGACCTCGCCGCACTGTCCCCGGTGGCCTTCCGTGCGTGGACCAAGGACACGATCGCCATCTGCGACGCCTCGATGCCCGGCCTCGACGAGGCGCGCTCCGCCGCGCGGAGCAGGGGAGGCGACCTCGTCGTGGGCACGGTCCGGCGGCTGCACCACCGGCTGGGCTCGCTGTACGCCGTCGAGTTCGACGACGGCCGGGTCCTGGAGCGGGAGACGCTGGTGTGGACGCCGCAGCAACGGCAGCAGGCCGTGGTGGCACGGACGGCCGGGGAGCTGGACCTGGCCGTCGACGACGCGGGCTTCGTCACCGTCGACGCCACCGGCTGCACCAGCGTCCCGGGGCTCTACGCGGCCGGTGACCTGACCAGCCGGTGGCGGCAGTCGGTCACCGCGTCGGCCGCCGCGGGAGCCACGGCCGCCGACGCCCTGCACGCGTCGGCGATACTGCGCGCCGCCCGCCTCTGAGCGGGCCGTGCGGCGCGGCCCCACCGCCTTCGTCGGGGACCCGGGCAGCCGGGTGACAGATGTCGGCAAGAGATCGAAAGGGCGCGGGGCGGCGGCGCAATCATGCTGGCATGACTGAACCTGCTGCCCGGCCCGGCGGGATCGACGCGCCGGCCGAAGTCTTCGACGCCGTCTACCGCGGTGAGAGCCCGTTCGGCCCGCGCCCGCCGTGGGACATCGGCGGGCCGCAGCCCGCCTTCGTCGCGGTCGAGAAGGCGGGACTCGTCGGCGGCACGGTGCTCGACGCCGGCTGCGGCACCGGTGAGGACGCGCTGTACCTGGCGGCCAAGGGCTATGCGGTGACGGGACTCGACCTGTCGCCGACGGCGGTCGCCCTCGCCCGGGACAAGGCCGCCGAGCGGGGGCTCCGGGCCACCTTCGAGGTCGCCGACGCGCTCGAACTCGCGGGCTACGAGGGACGGTTCGACACCGTGATCGACTCCGGCCTGGCGCACACCTTCGAGGCGGACCGGCTGCGCACGTACGCGGCGGCACTGCACCGCGTGTGCCGCCCCGGGGCGGTCGTGCACGTCCTCGCGATCAGCGACCGCGGGGCGGCGGAGATGCAGGCACGGCTGGCCGAGGTGATCGAGGGGATGCCGGCGAAACTCCCCGACGACGCCGCGCACGGTCCGCGGCGGTCCGCGGACCACCTGTGCGACGGCTTCTCCGACGGCTGGACGGTGGAGTCCGTCACCGACACGACCATGCACGGCCTGCCCCCGTCCGCGACGGAGCCCCTCGAACTGCACGCCTGGCTCGGCCGGTTCCGCCGCACCTGACCACGCACGGCCGCCTCGCGCGGCCGTCGCCCCCCCCAGAGCACGACTGCTCCCCGCCGCCAACCCGGCGAACGCGAAGGTGATGAACCCATGAAGGTACGCGTAGGCAGCCGGCTGCGGACCCTGATGTCCGCGCCGGGGAACAGGGCGTCCCGGCGCGCCGGCTCGCGGCCCGGCGGCCCGTCGACGACGTCGCACTGGAGCACGGCCACCCGGGTCGCCTTCCGCTTCGGGGCGGCCTACTGCGGCAGCTACTGCCTGACGACACCCCAGATCCATCTCGCGCTGCGCGGCGGCGGGCTGGGGCATCTGCAGTCGGCGGCCGACTCCTGGGCGAAGCTCTGGTCGATGACCCCGGTCCGCACCTGGGTGGCCGCCCACGTCTTCGGCAAGGAGGTGGGCGAGCACTTCGACGGCGGTGACGACCTGTTCGCGTGGGTGGGAGAGTTCTGCCGGCTGGTCGGCGCGGCCGCGGCCACCCCCGTCTGGTCGGTGCTGGACCGGCGCCGGACGGACCACGAGGCGCTGGACGCCTGGTTCCGGCTGGCGGTCCGGATGTGCCTCGCGGGACAGATGTTCTCCTACGGCGCCGCCAAGGCCGTACCGCTGCAGTTCCAGCTGCCGCTGTCCAAGCTCGTCCAGCCCTTCGGGAACTTCAGCCCGATGGGGGTGCTGTGGGCGCAGACCGGCTCGTCGGAGGCGTACCAGCGGCTGCTGGGCGGTGCCGAGATCGCCGGCGGTCTGCTGCTGATCCTGCCGCGGACCGCGGCACTGGGAGCCCTGCTGTGCGCGGTCGAACTGTCACAGGTCTTCATCCTGAACATGACCTTCGACGTCCCGGTGAAGATCCACTCGTTCCATCTGCTGCTGCTCAGCCTGGTGTTGCTGGCCCCGGAGTCGGCGCGTCTGGCCGAGGTCTTCCTGTCGGACCGCCCGGTCCGTCCCGCGTCCCGGCCGCAGCTCTTCCGCAGCCCCCGCGCCAACCGACTGGCCGCGGCCGTCCAGGTCGGCGTGGGGCTCTGGCTGCTCCACGCGCAGCTCCGCAACGACCGCGCGTTCTGGAACACCTACGGCGGCGGACGCGAGAAGCCCGAGCTGTACGGCATCTGGGAGGTGGAGGAGCACACCGTCGACGGCCGCCCGAGGCCCCCGCTGACGACCGACCCCCGGCGCTGGCGCCGGGTCGTCTTCGACTCGGCCGACGTCGTGACCGTCCAGCGCATGGACGACTCGCTGGACGGCCACGCCGCGGCGATCGACATGGACGCCGGCTCGATCACCCTGATGCGGATGGCCGACCCGGACTGGAAGGCCACCCTGCACCTCTCCCGCCCCGAGGACGACCTCCTGGTCCTCGAAGGCAAGGCCGACGACGCCACCCTGCACCTACGCCTCCGCCGCCTGGACCCGAAGACGTTCCCCCTCCTCGCCCGGGGGTTCCACTGGGTGCAGCAGAACGCCTATCTGCAGTAGGGGAGCGGATGCCGGTGATGAGCCGACAGTTGGCGATGTCGGGCTCTGCGGGGGGTCATCTATGCTCGCGCCCAGTTGGTGTGACCAGTTCGCTTCAGGGGCGGGGAGCCGAATGACCGATGAGATCAAACACGAGTACAAGTCGGTGCAGACGGTTCGGGGCACCGACAGTTTGGTGATCTCGAAGATGCGGAAGGACGGCTGGGAGCTCGTGGACCAGCTCCCGGGCAGATTTCGCACCACCCTCACCTTCCGTCGGCCGAAGAGACCACTGCCGTGGCGTCTGATCGGTGCGGGGGCTGCTGTCGTCGTGGTTCTGGCCGCCATCATCGCCAGCGGTGTCGTGCTCGGCGACGGAGACGAGGAGAAGGACGCGTCGGCCGGTTCGACGGCCACCGACGAGAAGCCTTCCGCCACGCCGCCCGCAGACGAGCCGACTGCCGCCGAGGTGATCACGGCGCAGAACGACAGCGAGTTCGCAGCGTTGTTGAAGGCGGACCCGTGCGACGAGGCGAACGCGGACTTCGCCGCCCGGCACACGGGGCAGACGGTCGCCTTCGACGGGTCGATCAGGTACATGGCGTCCCACGAGGGTGACCGGACCCGCTACGACTTCCTTCTCGGCCCGGGCGACGAGGGACCGCGGACGACGGACGGCCCGAACTTCAAGTACGAGGACGTCAACACCGGCAACCTGCACCTGACGGGCAAGCAGGTCCCCGCCACGGTCGCAGTCGGCGACACGTTCCGCTTCGCCGCCGAGGTGGTCGAGTTCAACAAGGTCCAGTGCCTCTTCCGCCTCGCCCCGGTCTCGACACGGACCCGGTAGCCGGAAGGGCAGCCTTCCCCCGCGCGTTCGAGGCTCCCGCCGGATCGGTCGACGGCCCCGACCGGGGTGGGGCCGGGTCAGCGCGCCATCGACGTGATCTTCACCTGACCGCGGTCCGCCGGGAAAGCCGGGCGGAGGTGGCCCGCCGCCCGCCTCGGGCCGAAAGCCCTGGAGGAGTACCGGAGATGCCGCCGCACCCCGTCCTGGCCCGCCAAGGAAAAGGCCAGGCCGAGCACGGCGGCATCCGCACGTCAGATGTCCCGGAAGATCTCGATCTGCGCGCCGATCGTGTTGAGCCGCTCCGCGAGGTCCTCGTACCCCCGGTTGATGACGTAGACGTTCCGCAGCACGGACGTGCCCTCGGCCGCCATCATCGCGAGCAGCACGACCACGGCGGGCCGCAGCGCGGGCGGGCACATCATCTCGGCGGCGCGCCAGCGGGTCGGGCCTTCGACGAGGACGCGGTGCGGGTCGAGCAACTGCAGCCTGCCGCCGAGGCGGTTGAGGTCCGTGAGGTAGATCGCCCGGTTGTCGTAGACCCAGTCGTGGATCAGCGTCTTGCCCTGCGCGGAGGCCGCGATGGCCGCGAAGAAGGGGACGTTGTCGATGTTCAGGCCGGGGAACGGCATCGGGTGGATCTTGTCGATCGGCGCCTCCAGCTTGGAGGGCCGCACGGTCAGGTCCACCAGCCGCGTACGGCCGTTGTCCGCGAAGTACTCGGCCGTGCGGTCGTGGTCGAGGCCCATCTCCTCCAGGACCGCCAGCTCGATCTCCAGGAACTCGATCGGCACCCGGCACACCTTGAGCTCGGACTCCGTGACCACGGCGGCGGCGAGCAGGCTCATCGCCTCGACCGGGTCCTCCGAGGGCGAGTAGTCCACGTCGACGTCGATGTTCGGCACACCGTGCACGGTGAGTGTCGTGGTGCCGATGCCCTCGACGCGTACGCCAAGGGCCTCCAGGAAGAAGCACAGGTCCTGGACCATGTAGTTCGAGGAGGCGTTTCGGATGACCGTCACGCCGTCGTGCCGGGCGGCGGCCAGCAGCGCGTTCTCGGTCACGGTGTCGCCGCGCTCGGTCAGCACGATCGGCCGGTCGGGGGAGACCGACCGGTCGACCTGCGCGTGGTAGAGACCCTCGGTGGCCGCGATGTCCAGACCGAACCGGCGCAGCGCGATCATGTGCGGCTCGATCGTGCGCGTGCCGAGGTCGCAGCCGCCCGCGTACGGCAGCTTGAAGGTGTCGAGGCGGTGCAGCAGCGGACCCAGGAACATGATGATCGAGCGGGTGCGGCGGGCCGCGTCCGCGTCGATGGTGCCCATGTCGAGGTCGGCCGGCGGCACGATCTCCAGGTCCACCCCGTCGTTGATCCAGCGGGTGCGTACGCCGATGGAGCCCAGCACCTCCAGGAGGCGGTAGACCTCTTCGATGCGGGCGACCCGGCGCAGCACGGTGCGGCCCTTGTTGAGCAGCGTGGCGCACAGCAGCGCCACGCAGGCGTTCTTGCTGGTCTTGACGTCGATGGAGCCGGACAGACGACGGCCGCCGACCACCCGCAGATGCATGGGCCCCGCGTACCCCAGAGAGACGATCTCGCTGTCCAGGGCCTCACCGATTCGGGCGATCATCTCAAGGCTGATGTTTTGATTGCCGCGCTCGATGCGGTTGACCGCGCTCTGGCTGGTGCCGAGCGCCTCGGCCAGCTGCGACTGTGTCCAGCCCCGGTGCTGCCGGGCGTCACGGATGAGCTTGCCGATGCGTACGAGGTAGTCGTCTGCCATGGGGTCGAGGTTATCTCAGATATGAGATGGCGCCCTCCCGAGGGGTCCCTTCAGGTGACGCCTCCTCAACCCTGAGCCCCGAGACGGGGCCGACGCGCCGCCGACCGGGGCCTATCGCCGCTTGGAAGTACGCGTGCGACGCCAGCCGAACGGACCCGGCAGGTCCATCGACGTCGTGCGCCGACCCGTGCTGCTGTGCGTCTGCCGCGGCCCGTGCGCGCCACCCGTGGTGATGGACCAGGAGTGGCGGTTGATGTTCAGACGTACACCGGGCAGGATCCGGAAGCTCTTGCGAAAAGTGATAGCCATGGCCTACGGCTACCCCCGCACTTCGCGATCAGTCGACGGGAAAAACCGCACCGGCCCTGCGTGCGGGGGGAGTTCAGGGCCGGTCCGCGATGTGCGGTGCGTGCAGGTGGCGGCACGTAGGGCGGGGTGTCGGCGGCAGGGGACCCGCGTGCCCGTTCGCCCGACGCGCTGTCGGTCCGGTCCCGCCATCTCTTGACGGCGACAAGAGAAAAACGGTTACGGTACGCAGAATCGTGGCCGCGAGGACCGGTCGGGGCGGCCGTTGCACCGATGGGGATTCATGTCGTTCGACGAGGAATGGGCCGAACTGCGGGACGCGGCCGCCGCTCGCCACAGCGCTATGCAGCTCAACAGCCTCCCCGCTGAGGGCGGAGGCGGCGGTGGAACGGCTGATCTGGTGGCTCACCGGGATGAACTGGGTCGTATCGGAAATGACGCGTACGAGCTGCGCACCCGGCTCTCCAAAGACGGTGACCAGGCCAGGCCCGCCACCTTCGCCGCGGCCATCGCATTGACGAACGGTGAATTCGCGAGCGGCTCCGCCCTGCTCAAGGTGCACGACCGCTGGAACACCCATGTGAAGACACTGCTCGACGCCTGCGCGCAGATCTCGAACCACCTGGACTACACCAAGGCCCAGCACGCCAAGGACGACGTGAGGATCCAGGGCGACCTGACCTCCGTGTCCAAGCTCTCCGAGTATCTGCAGTAGGGGTCCGGGAAATCACATGCTGAAGTACGAGGACATCATCGACGCGCCCGTGGGAAAGCTGAAGGCCGCCGTCGACGCCTGGACCGAGATGGCGGGCGACCTCGACCAGCTGGCGGGTGCCGCCGAGGACGGAATGCTTGCCCGGGCCAAGAAGGCCGACTGGGAGGGCGTCAACGCGGGTGTCGGTAAGGCATTCATCGGCAAGACAGCCAAGGAGTTCAGGGACGCTGCCGCCGAGGCTAAGGGTGTGAAGCTCATCCTGGCGGAAGGCCACGCCGCCATCAAGCGGGCCAGGGATGAGCTGATCGGCGTCCGCGACCACGAGGGGCCGGCGGCCGGTATCCGCGTGGACGCTAGGGGCAAGGTCAGCGCGCTGCACCCGATGGACGACGTGCCGCCGGCTCAGCGCCACCATGATCCGGACTACCCCGAGCTGGTACGCCAGGAGAAGGAGAACATCGCCGCCTGGCAGCGGAAGATCGACGCCATCGTGGAGAACTGCAACGACACCGACGTGTCCTTCAAGAACTCCCTGGAGGCCAATGTCACCGACCGCAAGGACTTCAGCGCCCCGAAGTACACGAAGATGGACCAGGAAGAGGCCGACCGGGCCGCCGCCCTGGCCGCCAAGGGCGGCGACATCACCCACACCGAACTCCAGGCCCTCAACGAACTCCTGAAGGACAACGGGACGGCACCGGAGTTCGCCAAGAACTTCTACGAGAAGCTCGGCCCGGAGAAGTCCCTCGCCTTCTTCGGTCAGCTCTCCACCGACACGTACGAGCACGGAAAGGTCGACAAGGAGCGGCTCAAGGACGTCCAGGAACTCCAGCGCAATCTGGGGCTCAACCTTGCGACCGCCTCCCACGACAAGGAGTTCAGCGACAAGTGGGGCCCGGAACTGCGCAAGCTGGGCACGGAGCGCGTTCCCCTGGCCAAGAACGACTACGGCGGGCCCTACGGGTATCAGCTCCTCGGCGGCATCATGCGGTACGGGAACTACGACAAACAGTTCCTCAACCCGATCGCCGAGCACGTGGCGCAGCTCCACCAGAAGGACCCATACTTGTTCGCCGGCAACAAGGTGGTGAACGGCCCGCTCGCGAACCCGTTCAACCCCTCTGGGGTCAACGGCGCGGGCTACGACCCAACGATCGCCATGCTGGAGGCCCTCGGCAACAGCCCGGACGCGGCCAAGCACTTCTTCGCCGACCCCCCGACCGCATACAACGAGGACGGCACGGTCAACCGGGGCGCGACCGCCGACCTCGGCAAGGCCGACGGGCAGCCGATCGACAACTACCTCGACTTCTTCGGCACGGACAAGTGGGAGAGCTTCGGCGACGTCCACTCGCTGGACCAGAAGGAGCTGGAGGGCTCACTGAATTACATGCCCGACGCGCTGGGCAAGGCGCTGGAGGCCGCGACTCTCGGCTACCCCGCGGGGCACCCTGACGGCGGCATCGTCAAGGACGCCGACAACGCCGCGGTCATGCAACAGGTCATGGAGAAGTACGGCTCGGACGCAGGCCTGCTCAAGACACAGGAAGCCCTCTCCGACAGCCTCGGGACGATGGGCGCCGGGTACGTCGACGACATCAACTGGGCCCTCGACAAGAACGATCCGAACAGCCCCTTCGCGCCGGGCAGGAACCCCGAGGGCCACCTCGACTTCTCGGACACCGCCGACGGCAACGGACGCAGCGTCGCCCGCGGCTTCCTCAGCTCCCTCGGCCAGCATCCCGACGCCTACGCCACGGTCTCGGCCGCCGAGCAGGTCTACACCCGCAGTGTCCTGGAGGGCACGGTCGGCCCCGAAGGCAAGATCGACGAGGGCATGGCCAGGTCGACCGTGCACGTCGGCGCCGAGGTGCAGGGCATGCTCGACCAGTCCCGTGCGGACCAGGTCGAGGCCACCAACCTCAAGACCCACGAGGACTACGAGAAGGCGGTCGCCAAGCGGGCCGGCTGGATCGAGTTCGGGGCGACCGCCGGTGTGGCCGCGGGCGTGGCCTTCCTGCCCGCGACCGCCGCCGTCGGCACCGCCGCGGTCCTCATCCCGCTCGCGACGGACACCGCGAGCGGCGCGCTGGAACAGGGCATCGGGCAGCTGGTCGGCGACATCTCCGACAACTCGGTCGACGAGCACAAGGAGAAGGTCGAGGAGCTCACGGCGCAGGAGCGGAGGAAGATCTACTCCTCGGGTGAGAGTTTGGCCGAGTCCCCGATGGAGGAGTTCATGCGGAGCCGCGGCGTAACGTCCGACAGCCGGCTCGGCCAGGACCTCAAGGAGTCCATGCGGATCGGCTACGGCGTCGGCAACGACCGCGAGAACCAGCAGGGCAACGACCCGGAAACGGGCTGAGCCTGCCCCCGACCGCTCCTTGAGCATTGCCTTCCTCCTCCTCCCGCACCGATCACATGGAACGTAGAAGGACTCTGATGATGACGACCCGCCCCCGCCGCCACGAGGTCCGCTGCGCGCTCGTGGCCGGCCTTCTGGCGCTCGCCGCCGCGGGCTGCGACTCCGGCGACGGCGGGGCCGCGGCGCCGACGCCCGGCTATGTCGCGGACGCGGAGCAACTCTGCGGCGGCTCGGCGGTGTCGAAGGAGGCCGGCAAGGCCCTCGGAGTGATCACCGGCTCCGACCGGTTCGAACCCTCGGACAAGAAGGCCACGGTCGCGGCCGCCGCCGCGGAGCTGTCCCGCACGACCGGCTCCACGGCCAGGGCGAACGGCGAGATCTGCGGGATCTACGCGCCGTACGACTCCCGTGTCGAGGAGCTGCGCCTCACCTGGAGGACGTGGGACACGGCCCCGGAGAAGCCCTCCGCGTCGAAGTTCACCCTGTTTCCGATGGGCGAGCGGGCCGGCGGCGCGACCGACGGTGCTTTCGTCTCCTTCGCCTGCCGCGCCGAGGACGAGTCCCCCTCCGATGCCGACCACATCACCGTCGGCGTCGAGAACCCGGACGCTCTCCACGAGCCCGAGGGCGACCCCCGGAAGCTGAAGCGCGCCTACGCGACCGTCGCCCACTCCTTCTCCCTGGCGATGGCGAAGGAACTGCGCTGCGCCGACGACGGCGGGCTGAAGGCCGCCCCGTCGCTGTAGCGCTGGTGCGCCTGTGCGCCTCGTACGACGATGAGAGGGCGTGACAGGGGGGCGTGCCTGGTTGCGCGCAGGAGTCATGTACTAGAGTTATCTCGACATCGAGATATCTGCCGAAGGCGCCCCGCAGCCGCCACTCCGGTAAGGGTTACCTAACTTAGCCTTACCTTAGCGGATAGGCCAGTCGTCATGGCGGCAGGATTGCGGTGGGTACGCGCACATATATGAAGGAGACTGTCGTGTCGGCGAACAGCTTCGACGCCCGCAGCACGCTGCAGGTGGGCGACGAGTCGTACGAGATCTTCCGGCTGGACAAGGTGGAGGGCTCGGCCCGCCTGCCGTACAGCCTGAAGGTGCTGCTGGAGAACCTCCTCCGCACCGAGGACGGCGCGAACATCACCGCCGACCACATCCGGGCGATCGGCGGCTGGGACTCCCAGGCGCAGCCGTCGCAGGAGATCCAGTTCACGCCGGCTCGCGTGATCATGCAGGACTTCACCGGCGTGCCCTGTGTCGTGGACCTCGCCACCATGCGTGAGGCCGTGAAGGAGCTCGGCGGCGACCCGGCGAAGGTCAACCCGCTCTCCCCGGCCGAGCTGGTCATCGACCACTCCGTCATCGCGGACAAGTTCGGCACGCACGAGGCGTTCGCGCAGAACGTCGAGCTGGAGTACGGCCGCAACAAGGAGCGCTACCAGTTCCTTCGCTGGGGCCAGACCGCCTTCGACGACTTCAAGGTCGTCCCCCCGGGCACCGGCATCGTCCACCAGGTCAACATCGAGCACCTGGCCCGCACGGTCATGGTCCGTAACGGCCAGGCGTACCCCGACACGCTCGTCGGCACCGACTCGCACACCACCATGGTCAACGGCCTCGGTGTGCTGGGCTGGGGCGTCGGCGGCATCGAGGCCGAGGCCGCGATGCTCGGCCAGCCCGTCTCGATGCTCATCCCGCGCGTCGTCGGCTTCAAGCTCACCGGTGAGCTCAAGCCCGGCACCACCGCCACCGACCTCGTGCTGACCATCACCGAGATGCTGCGCAAGCACGGTGTCGTCGGCAAGTTCGTCGAGTTCTACGGCGAGGGCGTCGCCGCCACCTCGCTCGCCAACCGCGCGACCATCGGCAACATGTCGCCGGAGTTCGGCTCCACCGCCGCGATCTTCCCGATCGACGACGAGACGCTGAAGTACCTGCGCCTGACCGGCCGCGACGCGCAGCAGGTCGCGCTCGTCGAGGCGTACGCCAAGGAGCAGGGCCTCTGGCTCGACCCGGCCGCCGAGCCCGACTTCTCCGAGAAGCTCGAACTCGACCTCGCCACCGTCGTCCCCTCGATCGCCGGCCCGAAGCGCCCGCAGGACCGCATCGTCCTCGCGAACGCCGCCGAGCAGTTCAAGGCCGACGTCCTCAACTACGTCGAGGCCGGCATCACCGGCGGCGACGACCGCAAGTCCGGCGTCCCCGCCCAGGAGAAGCCGCACGGCGTGGCCTCCCCGGTGGACGAGGCGAGCGACGAGTCCTTCCCGGCCAGCGACGCCCCGGCCTACGGCCACGACGACAACGGCTCCGGCGCCCCGCAGCACTCGGCCGTCGTCCCCGGCGCCGGCCCGTCGAACCCGGTCACGGTGACCGCCCCCGACGGCTCGACGTACGAGCTCGACCACGGCGCCGTCACCGTCGCCGCGATCACCTCCTGCACCAACACCTCGAACCCGTACGTCATGGTCGCCGCCGCGCTGGTGGCCAAGAAGGCGGTCGAGAAGGGCCTGACCCGCAAGCCGTGGGTCAAGACCACGCTCGCCCCGGGCTCCAAGGTCGTCACCGACTACTTCGACAAGGCGGGTCTGACCCCCTACCTCGACAAGGTCGGCTTCAACCTCGTCGGCTACGGCTGCACCACCTGCATCGGCAACTCCGGCCCGCTGCCGGAGGAGGTCTCCCAGGCCGTCAACGACCACGACCTCGCGGTCACGTCGGTCCTCTCCGGCAACCGGAACTTCGAGGGCCGTATCAACCCCGACGTCAAGATGAACTACCTGGCCTCCCCGCCGCTCGTCGTCGCGTACGCCCTCGCCGGCTCCATGAAGGTGGACGTCACCAAGGACGCGCTCGGCACCGACCAGGACGGCAAGCCGGTCTTCCTCGAGGACATCTGGCCGACCGAGGCCGAGGTCAACGACGTCGTGGCGAACGCCATCGGCGAGGACATGTTCAGCAAGTCCTACCAGGACGTCTTCGCGGGCGACGCCCAGTGGCAGGCGCTGCCGATCCCGACCGGCAACACCTTCGAGTGGGACCCGCAGTCCACCTACGTCCGCAAGCCCCCGTACTTCGAGGGCATGACGATGGAGACCACCCCGGTCTCCGACATCACGGGCGCGCGCGTCCTGGCCAAGCTGGGCGACTCGGTCACCACGGACCACATCTCCCCGGCCGGTGCCATCAAGGCCGACACCCCGGCCGGCCAGTACCTCACCGAGCACGGTGTGGAGCGTCGTGACTTCAACAGCTACGGCTCGCGCCGCGGCAACCACGAGGTCATGATCCGCGGCACGTTCGCCAACATCCGCCTGCGCAACCAGATCGCGCCGGGCACCGAGGGCGGCTACACCCGCGACTTCACCAAGGACGACGCCCCGGTGTCGTTCATCTACGACGCCTCGCGCAACTACATCGAGCAGGGCATCCCGCTCGTCGTGCTCGCGGGCAAGGAGTACGGCTCCGGCTCGTCCCGCGACTGGGCCGCCAAGGGCACCGCGCTCCTCGGCGTCAAGGCCGTCATCGCCGAGTCCTACGAGCGCATCCACCGCTCGAACCTCATCGGCATGGGCGTCCTGCCGCTCCAGTTCCCGGAGGGCCAGAGCGCCGAGGCCCTCGGCCTCACCGGCGAGGAGACCTTCTCCTTCACCGGCGTGGAGGAGCTGAACAACGGCACCACCCCGCGCACGGTCAAGGTCACCACCGACACGGGTGTCGAGTTCGACGCGGTCGTCCGCATCGACACCCCCGGCGAGGCGGACTACTACCGCAACGGCGGCATCATGCAGTACGTGCTGCGCAGCCTGATCCGCAGCTAGCCGGACCGGGACGCCCGTCACCGGGCGCCGCAGGACACCGAGGGCCGCACTCCCGTACGACGGGGGTGCGGCCCTCGCCGTCGGCCGGGGGCGCACCCCCGTACGGCGGGGGCGGCCTCGGCGGTCCGCCGGGCCGGCTCCGCGCCGAGCGTGCGTTCCGGGAGGGAAGGGCCCGCGCCGGGAGGCCCGCGCGGCCGGCGCCGCCGGGGGCGGTTCTGTGACAGGCGTTTACAGCGGTGCCCGTGCGCGCTAGCGTCCACGCAGGGTGGGAGCGCTCCCACGACCGCGGACCGGAACCCGCTCGGCGGAGCCGCTCCCACCTCACCCCGACGGGCCGCCCCGGCGCGGGGCGGGTGGCTCGGGGCGGACCGGGTGAGCCCGAGGCCCACCCGGTCCGCGAGCCCGGGCGGGCCGAAGGGGGGAGAGACCGGCCCGGGGTGGTGCGTGGCTTTGTGGCGGCCGCGATGCGCGACAACGTTGTCTAACAGACCGGGACGACTCTACCGCCTCAACGGACAACGATGTCAAGCCAGTTGCTCCCCGGATCACCGCGGTTCTCGGCCGAACGGGCGGGCGCCGGACCGTCCTGCGGCGCGTCCCGCGTGCCGGGCCCGCCGGACGCGGTCTTCCGTGGTACCGGTGGCGCACGCTACTGTCCCTGCGGCTTGTGCGACCCGTGGTGCGCGACCCGTCCGAAGGAGGAGGGGCCGCGTCATGCGTTTCCGTCCGTCATCCGTGCTGCTCGCCGTCGCCCTGACGGTCGGCGGTGCCACCCCGGCCCTGGCCGCACCCGCGTCCGGTCCGCCGGACCTCGTCCGCGACCCGACCGCGTACGTCGATCCGCTCATCGGCACCAAGAACGGCGGCAACGTCTTCCCCGGCGCCGTCGTCCCGTTCGGCATGCTCTCCTGGAGTCCGGAGAACACCCGCGGTGACGCCACCCGCACGGCCGCGCCGGGCGGCTACCAGTACGACGCCACCCGCATCCGGGGGTTCAGCCTCACCCACATGTCGGGCACCGGATGCGCGGGCGGCAGCGGTGACATCCCGTTCTTCCCGTACCCCGGCAAGGTGACGTCCTCCCCGGCGAGCGACACCAAGGACGCGGTGTACGCAGCCGACTTCAAGCACACCGACGAGACCGCCGAACCGGGCCACTACAGAGCCGCGCTCGCCTCCGGGGTCACCGCCGACCTCACCGCGACCGCGCGCACCGGTTCGGGCCGCTTCACCTTCCCGGAGGACAAGCCCGCCTCCCTGCTCATCCGCACCGCCAACTCCGAGGTGGGGTCGGCGGATTCGGACCTGCGCATCGACCCGGCGACCCGCACGGTCTCCGGTTCCGTCACGTCCGGGAACTTCTGCGGCTACCTCGACCCGGAGGGCCGGCGCAGCTACTACACCCTCTACTTCACCGCCCGCTTCGACCGGGACTTCGAGGAGACCGGCACCTGGCGGGACGACACGGTCACCCCGGGCGCGACCGCGACGAGCGGTGGCACCGGCGGCTTCTCCGCCGGCGGACGGCCGGTCGCGGGCAAGGGCGCCGGCGGCTACGTGGAGTTCGCCCCCGGCTCGGACCCCGTCAACGTCAAGGTCGGCATCTCGTACGTCAGCCGGGCCGGCGCGGCGGCCAACCTCGCGAAGGAGAACCCGCCGGAGCGGTCCTTCTCCTCGGTGCAGCAGGCCGCCCGGCAGGCGTGGCGGAAGTCCCTCGGCGCCGTCGCGGTGGGCGGCGGCAGCGACACCGACCGCACCACCTTCTACACGGCGCTCTACCACTCCCTCCTGCACCCGAACGTCATCAGCGACGCCGACCGCAGATACCGGGGCGGCGACGGCAGGGTGCACACCGTCGGCCGCGGCCACCGGGCCCAGTACGGCACCTTCTCCGGGTGGGACGTCTACCGGTCGCAGGTCCAGCTGCTCACGCTCCTCGATCCGGACGCCGGCTCCGACATCGCGCAGTCACTGTTCGAACTGGCCCGGCAGAACGGCGGGATCTGGGACCGCTGGCTGCACGGCGCGAGCGGGACCCACGTCATGAACGGCGACCCCTCGCCCGCCGCGCTCGCCGGGATCCGCGCCTTCGGAGGCACCGGCTTCGACCTGCGCGGGGCGCTGGACTCGCTGGTCCGGGCGGCGACCGTACCGACCGAGCAGGACCTGTCGCCGGCGGGCAAGCCGGTTCTGTCCGTGGGCCAGCGGCCCTCCCTCGACAAGTACCTGAAGCAGCACTACATGCCCTCCGTCTCCAACGCCTGGGGAGGCGCGGCCGAGACCCTGGAGATGTCGGGCGCGGACTTCGCCATCTCCCAACTGGCCACGGCGGCGGGGGAGAAGCAGACCGCGAAGACCTTCGCCGAGCGCTCGCAGTGGTGGCAGAACAACTTCAACCTCGCGGCCGACACCACCGGCGGCTACATCGCCAACCGCAAGGCGGACGGCAGCTGGGTCACCGGTTTCACCCCGGCGACCGGCAACGGCTTCGTCGAGGGGACGGCGGCCCAGTACACCTGGATGGTGCAGCACAACCCGGCCGGACTGTTCGCGGCGATGGGCGGCCGGGCCGAGGCGCTCGACCGCCTCGACACCTTCTTCCACGACGCCGACGGCGGCTGGGCGTTCACGGGCAGCGGGGGCGAGAAATCCGAACTGGACAACGAGCCGTCCATCAACGTGCCCTACCTGTACGCGTACGCCGGCGCCCCGTACAAGACACAGGAGACCGTCCGCGCGGCGATGCGGCACCTCTGGTCGACGCAGCCGGGCGGCATCCCCGGCAACGACGACCTGGGGGAGATGTCCTCCTGGTACGTCTTCTCCGCGCTCGGCATGTACCCGCAGGTCCCCTCGCGCGGTGAACTGGTCCTGTCCTCACCGCTGTTCCCGCGCGTCGAGATCTCCCGGCCCGGTGCCGCCGACATCACGATCCGCGCCGCCGGGGCCGCGCCCGAGGCCCCGTACGTCCGGTCCCTGAAGGTCAACGGCCGTGCCTCCGAACGCGCTTGGCTCCCGGCGTCCTTCGTCCGGACGGGCGGCACCCTCGACTACACGCTGAGCGGCACCCCGGACAAGGAGTGGGGCAGCGCCGCGGCCGACGCCCCGCCGTCCTTCCGCGCGGGCGAGCAGCCGTACCAGATCGGCGTCGGTCCGACCGCGGCGACGCTCGCACCGGGCGGCAGCACCGAACTCGGCATCAAGGCGCTGGCCCTGAGCGGCGGAACGGGTCCCGAGGTGCGCTTCCACGTGGACGTGCCGGACGGGGTGACCGCGACCCCGGCGGAGGGGACGGTGACCGACGGCGCGCAGCGGATCGTCCTGTCGGCGGCGGAGAGCGCCCGGCAGGGCTTCTACGACGTCGAGGTCACCGTGACCTCCGGTACCACCTCCTACGAGCAGCCGGTGGCCCTGACGGTGGCGGCCCCCGGCTCCCTCCTCGCGGCCTACGACAACACCGGCGTCTCCGACGACGAGGGCGACCACGACGAGGCGGACTACGACGGGGGCGGCTGGAGCTACTCACGTCAGGCGCTGGCCGCGGCGGGGCTCGCGCCGGGCAGCCGGGGCACGGTGTCCGGTGGCCTGGCCTTCACCTGGCCCGACTCCCCCTCGGGCCGCCCCGACAACGCCACGGCGTCCGGCCAGACCCTCGAACTGGCCGAGCCCGCGGCCAGATTGAGCTTCATCGGGAGTGCGGTCAACGGCAACCAGCGGGCCGAGGCGACCGTGACCTACACCGACGGCACCACGGACACCGTCGATCTCTCCTTCACCGACTGGACCGTCGGCGGCGGGGGCGGCACCGTCCAGTACGGCAACGAGGTCGTCGCCAGGGCGCCGTACCGCAACGTCGCGGGCGCCGACAAGGACCCGGTGGCGACGTACGTCTTCGCCACGAAGCCCTTCGAGGCCCCGGCGGGCAGGACCGTCAAGAGCGTGAAGCTGCCGGACAACGGCGACCTGCACGTCTTCACACTCGCCGTCGGCTGAACCACCGGCGGCCCGGGGCCGGTGGCCCGGGCCGCCGGACATGCCGCGGGGGGGGGGGGGGGGGGGGGGGATGCTGGTGCTGTCCCCTTCCCCTCGGTCGGGGGTGGGGGCGGGGCGCGAC
>NZ_JBVHPY010000013.1:0-13182 GCF_055567695.1 Streptomyces sp. NPDC026417 | reverse complement strand
GTCCCGCCCCCCCCCCCCCCCCCCTTTCTCCCCCCCCCCCCCCCCCCCCCCCCCCCCCCCCAACCCCCCCCCCCCCCCCCCCCCCCCCCCCCCCCCCCCCCGCTTCTCCGGGGAGAAGGGTCAGGCCAGCAGTTCCACCTCCGCCAGCGTCGCCTCGCCGGTCAGGACCAGCCGGTAGTGCGCGTACGACCGCGGCGTCGCCACCGAGAAGGCCCGGGTCTGCTTGTCCCACGCGAAGGACTCGCCGGAGCGCTTGTCGAGCGTCGACCAGTGGGTGCCGTCCGAGGAACCCTGCAGGGTCCAGCCGGTCGGCGCCTTCGTGTGGTCCGCGGAGGTCAGGGTGTACTGAACTCCCTTGGTGCGCGCGGCGACCGGCAGCTCCACCGATGTCACGCTCGCGTTCGTCGCCGAGGTGTTGTCGAAGAGCGCGCCGTCACCCTTCAGCGTGTCCGCCCGCGGCGAGGGCACCTTGTCGTCCTGGGTGACGGACACCGGTGCGTCCTTCTTGCCGGAGCCCCAGGCGGACGGCTTGGAGCCCATGTCGAACTCCAGCACCCCGCCCTTGGCGATCAGCGCGTGCGGCAGGGAGGTCGACTTCCAGGCCTTGCCGTTGACCTTCAGTCCCTGCACGTACACGTTCCTCGCGCTGTTCTTCGGCGCCTTGACCACCAGGTCCCGGCCGTTCTCCAGGTGCACGGTGGCCTTGGTGAACAGGGGGGAGCCGACGGCGTACTCGCCGCTGCCCATCACCAGCGGGTAGAAGCCGAGCGAGGAGAAGAGGTACCAGGCCGACTGCTCGCCGTTGTCCTCGTCGCCGTGGTAGCCCTGGCCGATCTCACTGCCGGTGTAGAGGCGGGAGAGCACCTCGCGGACGTTCTTCTGCGTCTTCCAGGGCTGACCCGCCGCGTCGTACATGTAGTTGACGTGGTGCGCCACCTGGTTGGAGTGCCCGTACATGCCCATCCGGACGTCACGGGCCTCCGTCATCTCGTGGATGACACCGCCGTACGAGCCGACGAACTCCGGCGAGGCCGTCTCCGGCGTCGCGAAGTAGGTGTCCAGCTTCTCCGCGAGAGAGCCGCGCCCGCCGTACAGGTTCGCGAGGCCCCGGCTGTCCTGGGGCGCCGTGAACGCGTAGCCCCAGCCGTTGGTCTCGGTGTAGTCGTACCCCCACACACGCGGGTCGTACTTCGAGGACTCGACCCGCCAGTCGCCCTTGGCGTCGCGGCCCTGGAAGAAGCCGGCCTTCGTGTCGAAGAGGTTGACGTAGTCCTGCGCCCGGTTGAGGAAGTACGCGGACTCCTCCTTGTACTGCTTCTTGCCGGTCTTCTTGTAGAGGGCCTCGCCCATCTTCGCGATGCCGTAGTCGTTGAGGTAGCCCTCCAGCGCCCACGACAGGCCCTCGTGCGTGTCGGTGCTCGTGTAGCCGAGGAAGGGCGAGGTCGACATGCCCTTGCGGCCCACACCGGACGACGGCGGGACGACGGTGGCGTTCTTCACGGCCGCCTTGTACGCGGACTCCGCGTCGAAGTCGACACCCTTCACGTACGCGTCCGCGAACGCCACGTCCGAGGACGTGCCGGTCATAAGGTCCGCGTAGCCGGGCGAGGACCAGCGCGAGGTCCAGCCGCCGTCCTTGTACTGCTGGACGAACCCGTCGACCATCTCACCGGCCTGGCCGGGGGTCAGCAGCGAGTAGGCCGGCCAGGTCGTCCGGTAGGTGTCCCAGAAACCGTTGTTGACGTACACCTTGCCGTCGACGATCTTCGCGCCGGTGTGCGTCGGGGTGTCCGGGTTCGGCATCGCCGAGAACGGCGAGGCGTACTGGTACTTCGAGCCGACCTTCTCGAAGCCGGAGTTGGGGTACAGGTACAGCCGGTACAGGCTGGAGTACAGCGTGGTCAGCTGGTCGGGGGTCGCGCCCTCGACCTCCACCTTGCCGAGGATGCCGTCCCACTGCTGCTGCGCCCGCGCCTTCACGGTTCCGAACGAGGTGCCGTCCGGGATCTCCTGGCGCAGGTTGTCCTTCGCCTGGTCGATGCTGATGAGCGAGGTCGCCAGCCGCAGGGTGACCGAGTGGTCGGCGCCCGGCTTGAACTTCAGGTAGCCCTTGACGCCCGACGAGGTCCCCTCCGTCACCGGCGCGTCGAAGACGCCGTACACGAACAGCCGGGTGGCCCCGGTGGACAGGCCCGACTTCACGTCCGAGTAGCCGGTGAAGGTCCCGCTCTCCTTGTCGAGGGTGAGGCCGGCCTGGTCGGTCACGTTGTCGAAGACGACGCTCGCGTCGTCACCGGGGTAGGTGAAGCGCAGTGAGGCGGCGTGGTCGGTGGGCGCCATCTCCGCCTTGAGCCCGTTCTCGAACGTGACCCCGTAGTAGTACGGGCGGGCCGTCTCGTTCTCGTGCCGGAAGGCGAGGGCACGGGCGCCGCGGCCGGTGTCCGGGGTGCCGGAGGCGGCCGACGGCATCACCTGGAAGGTCTGCCGGTCGCCCATCCACGGACTCGGTTCGTGGCTCGCGCTGAACGCCTGGATGGTCGGCAGGTTGTCCGCGTTGTTGGAGCGGGCGTAGTCGTACAGCCAGCTCAGCGAGCCCGCGTTGGTGACCGGCGTCCAGAAGTTGAAGCCGTGCGGCACGGCCGTCGCCGGGAAGTTGTTGCCGCGTGAGAAGCCACCACTGGAGTTGGTGCCCCGGGTCGTCAGCGCGTAGTCCGACAGGTGCGCCTTCGGCTTCTCGGGCGCGACGGCCTTCACGGCGATGTCGTCCAGCCAGCCGCGGAACTTCGCCGGCCCCTTCGGGGAGTCGTACGCCACGAGTATCCGGTCCACGGTGCGGCCCGCCGCGACGGACCCGATCCGGGAGCGGACGTTGTTCCACTGGTTGACGTACAGGACCTTGGACGCGCCCTGGCCCTGCGGGGTGAGCGCGAATCCGTGCTGGTCGGTGGCGTTCAGGCCGCTCAGATACGTGCCGTCCGTGAACACCAGGTCCACGGACACGTTCGTGGCGTCGTAGTCCCGGTCGCCGTCCGCCATCGACGGGAAGATCCGGTACGACAGCTCGGTGTCCCGGCCGACCGCGACGTTCACGTCGAAGACCTTGTTGTACGAGTAGGCGTGCCCGTCCGTCTTGTGCGTACCGGCGTAGCGCAGGGCCCGCTTGCCCGTGAAGCCCGCGCCCGCCTTGGCGGTGGGGGAGCCGCTCGGGCCGCGGTCCACCAGCGAGAGCATGTCCCTGGGGGCCGGATCGTCGGTGCCGCCGACGGAGAACTGCAGGTCGGCGAGTTGCGTGGCGTCCGAGGCGCCGTTGTTCCTCGTGACCTGCCACCGGAAGTGCTGGTACTCCGCCGGCTGTGCCAGGTCGTAGGACTTCGTCTGGAACCGTGCGGAGAAGGATGCGCCGGAGCGGCTGTCGAGGTCCTTCCAGTCCTTGCCGTCGGCCGAGCCCTGCAGGGTCCAGTCCTTGGGGTCGCGCTCGTCGTGGTCGTTCGCGGACGTGAGCGCGTAGGTGACCAGCTTGACCGGGGCGTCCAAGTCGAACTCGACCCAGCCGGTGGGCGCGAAGGTGAGCCACTTGGTGCTCGACTCGCCGTCGACGAGGTTCTCCTTCACCTCCCCGCCGCCCGCGTTCTCACCGCTCGCCCGGAGGTCCGTGACGTGGTCGCTCACATTGCCCGGGATGCCGCTGCTGTAGCCGCCGTCGACACCCGAGGAGCGTTTCGTGCCGTCCGGCGACGTATCCACCGTATTCAGCCAGTCCGGTGCGGGATCGCCTGTTTCGAAGGAGGAGGCGAACTCCTGGTCGGCGGCGGCCTTTTCGGCCGGCCGCGCGACGGCGGCGCCCTGTGAGGCCATCACCAGAGCGAAGGCGGCCGTTGCGACGACCGCCGAGGAACCCCGTCTGAGTCGAGCTCTCTGCATGCGTGAGCACCCTCCCTGCGCTTCGGACAACGTTGTCAATTTCGCTGCGCAAGGACCAGTAGGGAGTCAAGTTGCCAGTGATGTCAAGGGTGTTGGATGCGGCATTCGGGCCTGATGTCAGGGATTTCTCTCTGCGGGAGTCCACAGGCGCCCCATATTTCCGTGAGGTCTCAACTCGGAAAAGACCCACGGGCAAACCTGCATTCGATCTTGCTCCGCTGGCGGGAAGTGGACTATACCTGTCGGCGTCTGGTCCGCCGTCTTCGATGGTCGGAGGACAGGCAGGACCCGGGGGGGAATCTCGATGTCACGCACCGTGCCCAACACGCCGAATGCCGTGCCGTCCAGCTGAATCCCCCACGCACGACCCCAGCTTCACCACACCGCGGTGCCGGGGAGGATCCGGTTCACCGCCTGAGTCCTGGAGAAGGCGAGGACTTGAGCATGGGATCCACTTCCGCCGAGAACAGCAACACCGAGGGTGTCGGCCGCCGCGCTTTGATCAAGCGGTCCGCCGCGCTCGGCCTGATCACCGTCCCGACGATGAGCTTCCTGTCCGCGTGTGCCAGCGGCGGGGGCGACGACGACTCGGGTGACGGGAACAAGGGCAAGACCAGCAAGAAGAACCCCTTTGGTGTGGAGAAGGGCAGCAAGCTCGACGTCGTCGTCTTCAAGGGCGGATACGGCGACGACTACGCGAAGGCCTGGGAAGCCGCGTTCGACAAGAAGTGGGGCACCAAGAGCGCCCACACCGGCACCCAGGAGATCACCGGCAAACTCCAGCCGCGCTTCAACAACAACACCCCGCCGGACATCGTCGACGACTCCGGCGCCCAGCAGATCAAGCTGGACGTGCTCTACAAGAACGACCAGTTGCTGGACCTCGCCGAGGTGCTCGACGCGCCGTCCATCGACGACCCGAGCAAGAAGGTCCGCGACACCCTGATCCCCGGCACCCTCGACCCGGGCCTGCAGGGCGGCAAGGTCGTGGCCCTCAACTACATCTACACGGTGTGGGGTCTGTGGTACTCCGGCAAGCTCTTCAAGGAGAAGGGCTGGGAGCCGCCGAAGACCTGGGACGACTTCCTGGCCATCTGCAAGGACGCCAAGTCGCAGGGCATCGGCGGCCTCGCCCACCAGGGCAAGTACCCGTACTACATCAACGTCGCCATCATGGACCTGATCGCCAAGAAGGGCGGTCTGGACGCCATGAAGGCGATCGACAACCTCGACCCGAAGGCGTTCGTCGGCAGCGACGCCGCCCAGGCGGCCATCGAGGCGATCTACGAGATCGTCGAGAAGGGCTACCTGATGCCGGGCACCAACGGCCTCACCCACACCGAGTCGCAGACCCGGTGGAACCAGTACAAGGCCGCCTTCATCACCTCCGGCTCCTGGCTGGAGAACGAGCAGCTCAAGCAGACGCCGGACGACTTCGACATGAAGTTCCTGCCGATGCCGGTGCTGCCGGACAGCGCGCTGCCGTTCGAGGCGATCCGGGCCGGTTCGGGCGAGCCCTTCATCATCCCGAAGAAGGCCGGAAACCTGCCCGGCGCCCAGGAGTTCATGCGGTCCATGCTCTCCAAGGAATGGTCGACGGTCTTCGCGCAGAAGGCGAACTCCCTCACCATCCTCAAGGACGGTGTGGCGGACGGCGTGCAGCTGCGTCCCGGTACGCAGTCCACCGTCGAGGCCTCGAAGGCGGCGGGTGACAACACCTTCAATTACCTGTACATCAACTGGTACAGCGAGATGGGCACCGCCATCGAGAACGCGTCCAACGAGCTGATGTCCAAGCGAATTCAGCCGAAGGAATGGCTGAAGCGGGCCCAGCAGGCGGTCGACAAGGCGGCCAAGGACCCGGAGTCCAAGAAGAACCACCGCGACTGATCACGCTCACCCGGAACACCAGGGGCAGGATGCCATGCGAAAAGGGCAGTACCGGTTCGTCGCGGGGTTTCTCCTCGCACCATTGGCTCTGTATCTGATCTTCGTGATCTGGCCGTACATACAGACCATCGGCTACTCCTTCACCGACTGGAAGGGCCAGTCGCAGACGTTCAGTTTCGTCGGTCTGGACAATTACAAGACCCTGTTCCAGGACGACGTCTTCCTCGGAGCGATCTGGCACAACATCCTGTTCCTGCTGTTCATCCCGGTCGTCACCATCCTGCTCGCCCTCTTCTTCGCCTTCATGGTGAACGCGGGCGGGCGGGGTGGGGCCGGCGGTGTGCAGGGCGTGGCGGGCTCGGGCTTCTACAAGATCGTCTACTTCTTCCCGCAGGTGCTCTCGCTGGCGATCCTCGCGGTGCTCTTCGGGGCGGTCTACCGCAGTGACGGCGGCGGCCTGCTCAACGGCATCCTCATCAAGCTGGGACTGGTCGACGAGAACAGCCCCGTGGAGTGGATGAACGAGCCCAACATGGTGCTGTGGTGCCTGGTGGCGGTGGTCGTCTGGCACGGCGTCGGCTTCTACCTGGTGCTGTTCTCCGCCGCCATGCAGTCCATCCCGAAGGACATCTACGAGGCCGCGCTGCTCGACGGCGCCAAGCGCACCCAGACCTTCTTCCGGGTCACCCTGCCGCTGCTCTGGGACACCGTGCAGACCGCCTGGGTCTACCTCGGCATCATCGCGATGGACATGTTCGTGCTCGTCTCCACGATGACCCAGGGAGCGGGCTACGGCGGCGGCCCCGACCATCACAGCGAAGTGATGTCCAACGTGATGATGCGCAACTTCCTCTACTACGGGAAGAGCGGCTACGCCTGCGCGATGGGCGTCATCATGCTCCTCCTCACCCTGATCCTGTCCGTGGTCACGCTGCGCGCCACCCGCCGCGAGCGCATCGAGTTCTGAGCGGGAGAGAGACCATGAGCGCACCCATCAAGGAGCCGACCGCGGTCGGCGGCGGCGTCCCCGGCCAGCGGTCGGTCAGCAAGGCCCCGCCGCGCCCCGGAGACCGGCGCAGCGAGGGACTCACCCTCAACGTCTTCTCGCACGGATTCCTCGCCCTGTGGGCCGTGCTGATCATCCTGCCCCTGATCTGGCTGGTCCTGGGCTCCTTCAAGACCGACGCGCAGATCGGCGGTTCGGCGCTCGGCTGGCCGACGAACTGGCAGCTCGACGTCTTCAGCAGGGCCTGGGACAAGGGCATCGGCGACTACTTCACGAACACGGTCATCGTGCTCGTGTTCTCGGTCCCGCTGACCATGCTGCTCGGCTCGATGGCGGCCTACGTCCTGGCCCGCTACGAGTTCCCGGGCAACCGGCTCGTGTACTACTTCTTCGTCGGCGGGGCGATGTTCCCCGTGTTCCTCGCCCTGGTGCCGCTGTTCTTCATGGTGAAGCGGCTGGACATGTTGAACACGTACCAAGGGCTGATCCTGGTCTACATCGCCTACTCGATGCCGTTCACCGTCTTCTTCATGCACGCCTTCTTCCGCACGCTGCCGCACGCGGTCTTCGAGGCGGCGGTCCTGGACGGCGCCTCGCACACCAGGGCGTTCTTCCAGGTCATGCTGCCGATGGCCAAGCCGGGACTGCTGAGCGTCGGCATCTTCAACGTGCTCGGCCAGTGGAACCAGTACATCCTGCCGTCGGTCCTGATGCAGCCACAGGCGGGCGGGGATCCCGAGCGGTACGTCCTCACGCAGGGGCTCATCCAGCTCCAGCAGCAGCAGGGGTACGCCACCGACCTGCCGGTCCTCTTCGCCGGCGTCACCATCGCGATGATCCCGATGCTGGTGGTCTACCTGTCCTTCCAGCGCCAGGTCCAGGCGGGCCTCACCTCGGCCACCCTCAAGTAGCCCGGAGCAACCGCGCGCGTACGCCACCCCCGACGCGGGGGTGGCGTACGCGTGTCCGGACGGTGACGGCGCCGGAAAGGCGATCGATGGTCCCGATTTCCGTCAAGGACTTGACTGCGGTAACCCGTTCAGCGGAGCTTGGAGTTCACAACTTGTAAGTGACCCGGGTCCCATTGCTGTGGCCTGGATCACACGGGCGGCATCGGCGCCGCCCGGCTGAGGGCAGGAGTGGATGAGTCGATGGAGACTCCGGGGTCGCAGTCGTCGCTGCACCGAGCAAATCTGGAGCGCGTCGTCCGTGCGGTGCGCCTTGCCGGGTCGCTCACGCAGGCGGAGATCGCGAGGACGACGGGCCTGTCCGCTGCAACGGTCTCCAACATCGTGCGCGAGCTCAAGGACGGCGGAACGGTCGAGGTCACGCCCACGTCGGCGGGGGGTCGCAGGGCCCGCAGCGTCTCGCTCAGCGGCGACGCCGGCATCGTCATCGGTGTGGACTTCGGGCACACGCATTTGCGCGTCGCGGTCGGGAATCTCGCCCATCAGGTGCTGGCCGAGGAGTCCGAACCCCTCGATGTCGACGCCTCCGCCGCGCAGGGGTTCGACCGGGCCGAGGAGCTGGTCAGTCGCCTGATTGCAGCAACAGGAGTCGACCGGTCGAAGATCGCCGGGGTGGGCCTCGGCGTGCCCGGCCCGATCGACGTCGAGTCCGGCACGCTGGGCTCCACCGCCATCCTGCCGGGCTGGACCGGCACGCGGCCCGCCGAGGAGCTGCGGGGGCGGCTCGGCGTGCCCGTGCACGTGGACAACGACGCCAACCTGGGCGCTCTCGGCGAGCTGGTGTGGGGGAGCGGCCGGGGCGTGCGCGACCTGGCGTACATCAAGGTCGCGAGCGGCGTGGGCGCCGGTCTGGTGATCAGCGGCAAGATCTACCGTGGCCCGGGTGGCACAGCGGGAGAAATCGGGCATATTACTCTTGATGAGTCCGGTCCGGTCTGCCGCTGCGGTAACCGGGGCTGCCTGGAGACCTTCGCGGCCGCGCGGTATGTGCTGCCGCTCCTCCAGTCCAGTCACGGCACGGATCTGAGCATGGAGGGCGTCGTCCGGCTGGCGCGGGACGGTGATCCGGGCTGCCGTCGGGTGATCGCCGACGTCGGCCGCCACATCGGGAGTGGAGTCGCGAATCTCTGCAATTTGCTGAACCCGAGCCGGGTGGTCCTCGGTGGCGATCTCGCCGAGGCCGGGGAGCTGGTTCTCGGGCCCATCAGGGAGTCTGTCGGCCGGTACGCCATCCCCAGTGCCGCGCGTCAACTCTCGGTGTTGCCAGGGGCTCTTGGAGGCCGTGCGGAGGTCCTCGGAGCACTCGCTCTCGCCCTCAGCGAGATGGGTGATTCGACCCTTTTGGACGGTTCTCTGCCAGCCGTCACTCCTGCCTTCACTTAGAGAACGGATGGCACCGTTGCCATCTCGTTAAGGATTTACTTCTTGACGTCGCACGTGTGGCCGAGTTGACTTCCAGCCACCTCGGCCGCAACGTCGCGGCCTCGTCAGGGAGGTTTCTGAAGTGAACACGCGTATGCGTCGTGCCGCCGTTGCCGTTGCCGCTGGTGCGATGGCCGTTTCGCTGGCCGCCTGTGGCAGCGCCAAGGAGTCCGGTGGCGACAGCGACAGCTCCAGCTCGGCGAAGAAGGGCGACGCGATCAAGGTCGGTCTGCTCCTTCCCGAGAACCAGACCGCGCGCTACGAGAAGTTCGACAAGCCCCTGATCGAGAAGAAGATCAAGGAGCTGACGAACAACAAGGGCGAGGTCGTCTACGCCAACGCCAAGCAGGACGCGACCACCCAGTCGCAGCAGGTCGACACGATGATCACCAACAAGGTGGACGTCCTCATCGTCGACGCCGTCGACTCCAAGGCGATCGCCAACTCGGTCAAGAAGGCCGACGACGCCGGCATCCCGGTCGTCGCCTACGACCGCCTCGCCGAGGGCCCGATCAAGGCCTACACCTCCTTCGACAACGAAGAGGTCGGCCACGTCCAGGGCAAGGCGCTCCTGGAGGCCCTGGGTGACAAGGCCAAGCCCTCCGCCAAGATCGTCATGATGAACGGCGCGATCACCGACCCGAACGCCGCCCTCTTCAAGAAGGGCGCGCTGGCCGAGCTCAAGGGCAAGGTCGACATCGCGAAGTCGTACGACACCAAGGAGTGGAAGCCGGAGAACGCCAACTCGAACATGGATGCGGCGATCTCCGCGATCGGCAAGAAGAACATCGTCGGCGTGTACTCCGCGAACGACGGCATGGCGGGCGGCATCATCACCGCCCTGAAGTCCGCGGGCGTCACCCCGCTCCCGCCGGTCACCGGTCAGGACGCCGAGCTCGCCGGTGTGCAGCGCATCGTCGCGGGTGAGCAGTACATGAGCGTCTACAAGCCCTACGCCCCCGAGGCCGACGCCGCCGCCGAGATGGCTGTCGCGCTCGCCCAGGGCAAGGACCTCGGCGACGTCGCCAAGGACTCGGTCGACAGCCCGACCACCAAGGGTGTCCCGTCGGTGCTCGTCCCCGTCACCTCGCTGACGAAGGACAACATCAAGGACACCGTCGTCAAGGACGGCGTCTACACCGTCAACGACATCTGCACCGCCAAGTACAAGTCCGCCTGCGAGAAGGCCGGCCTGAACTAATCACCGCCGAGTCCCTTTGCAGTCAGGGGAATTCGTCCTTGAATTCCCCTGACGGGACTCGCACCGAAGGCTCCTCCGGCGCCCCGCACTCACCAGCCCCGCAAGCTCGGGCGGGGCGCCGGACGGAACACTCACCCCCTCCCAAACTTCTGCACAACCTCCCGCCGGGTCAGGCGGCGAAGGAGATGGTTCACGTGTCCGCTACGCCCGTGCTGGCGTTGCGCGGGGTCTCCAAGCGGTTCGGTGCCGTCCAGGCGCTCACCGACGTAGAGCTTGAGGTCCACGCCGGTGAAGTCGTCGCCCTGGTGGGCGACAACGGCGCCGGAAAGTCCACGCTGGTCAAGACGATCGCCGGCGTGCATCCCATCGATGAGGGTGTCATCGAGTGGGACGGCAAGGCCGTCCAGATCAACAAGCCGCACGACGCCCAGAACCTGGGCGTCGCGACGGTCTACCAGGACCTCGCGCTGTGCGACAACATCGATGTCGTCGGCAACCTCTACCTGGGCCGTGAGCTGAAGAAGCGCGGCATCCTGGACGAGGTCGAGATGGAGCGCCGCTCCCGCGAACTGCTCCAGACGCTGTCGATCCGCATCCCCAGCGTGCGCATCCCGATCGCCTCGCTCTCCGGCGGTCAGCGCCAGACCGTGGCCATCGCCCGTTCCATGCTCGGCGAGCCGAAGCTGGTCATCCTCGACGAGCCCACCGCGGCGCTCGGCGTGGAGCAGACGGCCCAGGTGCTCGACCTGGTCGAGCGGCTGCGCGAGCGCGGCCACGCGGTCCTGCTCATCAGCCACAACATGGCCGATGTGAAGGCCGTCGCCGACAAGGTGGCCGTGCTCCGGCTCGGCCGCAACAACGGCATCTTCGAGGTCAAGTCGACCTCGCAGGAAGAGATCATCTCCGCCATCACCGGCGCCACGGACAACGCCGTGACCCGTCGTGCGGCGCGCAGCAACGGGGAGGCTCAGAAGTGAGCATCGACAAGACCTCCGCCACCACCGGCGACACCGCCGTGGTGAACCCCGAGGCCGCCGCCGGAGCCGACGTCGCCGTCGACCCCCGGCTGCTGGTCCGCGAGCGCGGCTTCGCCGGCTACCTCGACGAGTTCAAGCGCAAGATGCGCGGCGGTGACCTGGGCTCCATCCCGGTCATCGTCGGTCTGATCCTCATCTGCGCGATCTTCCAGAGCCTGAACTCGGCGTTCCTCTCGTCCGAGAACATCAACAACATCGCGGTCGCGATGGTGGCCACCGGCATGATGTCCGTCGGCATCATCTTCGTGCTGCTGCTCGGCGAGATCGACCTGTCGGTCGGCTCGGTCAGTGGTGTCGCGGGAGCCATCACCGCCGTCCTCACCGTCACGCACGGCATGAACGAGTGGCTGGCCGTGGTCATCGCCCTCGCCAGCGGTGCGGCCATCGGCGCGATCCACGGCTTCTTCTTCGCCCGGATCGGTGCGCCCGCGTTCGCTGTCACCCTGGCCGGCCTGCTGTTCTGGCTCGGCTTCATGCTCCAGATCCTGGGTGAGAACGGCACGATCAACATCGACGGCGACGGTGTCGTCGGCAAGCTGACCACGTACTACTTCTCGGACGTCGCGGCCGCCTACGGCCTCGCCGCCCTCGCGGTCGTGGTCTTCTTCGTCACCTCGTTCCTGGACAGCCGCCGCCGCGAGGCCGCGGGCGTCCCGTCCCGGCCGCTCAGCGAGATCGTGCTCCGCACGGTCCTGCTCGCGATCGTCGGGTTCGCCGCGGCGATCATGTTCAACCAGTACAAGGGCCTGCCCTTGGCCCTGCTGCTGTTCCTGCTCGTCCTGGTCGGCACCGACTTCCTGCTGCGCCGCACGGGATACGGCCGCAAGATCTTCGCGCTCGGCGGCAGCGTCGAGGCCTCCCGTCGTGCCGGTATCAACGTCACGGGGGTGCGGATCTCGGTCTTCGCCATCGCGGGCTTCTTCGCCGCCGTCGGCGGTCTGTTCTGGTCGTCCAAGATCGCCGCGGCCAACCAGAGCGCCGGTGCCGGTGACCTGCTGATGAACGTCATCGCGGCGGCCGTCATCGGCGGCACCAGCCTCTTCGGCGGCCGCGGCCGCACGTGGAACGCGCTGCTCGGTGTCATGGTCATCACCTCGATCCAGTACGGCCTGGCCCTCGAGGGCATCGCCACGCCGATCCAGTACATGATCACCGGTGGTGTCCTGCTCGCGACGGTCGTGATCGACTCCGTCACCCGCAAGACCCAGAAGACCGCGGGCCGCGCCTAGCAGCCCCCGGCCTCTTCCGGCCCTTGATCGAAGTGCCCGGCGCCAATGGCGGTGCCGGGCACTTCTCTGTCCCGGTGCACCCTGCGTCCTGCGGTGGAACGCTCGTACGAGAACATTTACGTCCGTTCGCGTGACGTACAACGCAAGGCCCGGGCGCCGTCGCCGAAGGCGGAACATTAGACTCGACAGACCCGGCAAAGCTCGAACAGCTCTACTGCAAGGAGGCACGGGTGCCGCTGCTGACCCGCATCAGGGGACCGCGCGATCTGGACCGGCTCAGCCTGGAAGAGCTGACGCAGCTGGCCGAGGAGATCAGGACGTTCCTGGTCGAAGAGGTCTCCAAGACCGGCGGCCACCTCGGCCCCAACCTCGGTGTCGTCGAGCTGACCATCGCCCTGCACCGCGTCTTCGAATCGCCGCGGGACCGGGTGCTGTGGGACACGGGCCACCAGTCCTACGTCCACAAGCTGCTCACCGGCCGCCAGGACTTCTCCAAGCTCAAGATGAA
>NZ_JBVHPY010000012.1:143003-265927 GCF_055567695.1 Streptomyces sp. NPDC026417 | reverse complement strand
CCCCCCCCCCCCCCCCCCCCCCCCCCCCCCCCCCCCCCCCCCCCCCCCCCCCCCCCCCCCCCCCCCCCCCCCCCCCCCCCCCCCCCCCCCCCACCTACGCGTCGGCCAGGAGCGCGTACGCGGTCGGCACGAAGGCGTCACGGGCACGGAAGCGGCGTGTGCAGACGGCGGCCAGTGCCGTGCCGGTCCCGGGGTGGAAGCCCAGGAAGGCCTGCTGTCCGAGCGTCGCCCCGCAGTGGAAGTACATCGGCCCGCGGGCGGTCGGGTGCTGGAACCAGGCCACCGTGTGCGTGTGCCGGTGGCCGAGGCCGCGCCGGAGCACGGGCCGCCGCACCGTCCGCAGCGCGCCCGCCAGGGGGGAGCCGGCCGGGTCGAGGTGCGCTTCGAGGAAGGCGAGCAGGTCCTGCGGGGTGGCCCGGACGGCACCGGCCGCCTGGAACCCGCCGACGGCCAGCGGCGGCGTGCGGGTGGTGCCGTCCCTGCGGTGCCCGGTGGCGTCGGAGACCGCGTCCCCGGCATGCAGCGCGACCCCGCTCAGTCCGAGGGGACGCAGCACCTCAGCGGTGAGCAGTTCCTCCCACGGGGTCGCGGTGGCCGCCGCCAGGGCGTGGCCGAGGACGGCGACGGCGAAGTTGGAGTAGTGCCAGCGGGTGCCGGGCCGGTGCCGTGGTCGGTGGCGCAGAAACGCGTCGACGACCCGCTCGGCGGGGTAGCCGGCGTAGGGGTTCGTACGCCAGGCGGGCAGCGCTCCGAGGAGGAAGCCGGGCGGCAGCGCGGGCAGGCCGGAGGTGTGGGTGATCAGGTGGGCGAGGGTGACGGGGTGCCGGGCTGCTGGGCGGCCCGGATCCAGCAGCGGTGCGGCCGGCTCGCCCCCGGACAGCGCACCCGACCCGGTGAGCCGGGCGAAGAGCAGCCCGGTGAACGTCTTGGAGGCCGACCCGATCTCGTACCGCAGGCCGGTGCGGCCGGCGGGCGGGGGCGGTGCGGTGCCTGCACTGCGCACCGTGCGGTGCCCGTGCCGGGACAGGGCGAAGACGACGTCGGGCGCGTCCACGGCACGGACGGCGGCGTCGAGCCGCTCCCGCACCGTCGCGTCGTCCGCGTCCCGGGCGTCCGGCTCCGCCCGTGCCGGCGGAGGCGGCGGGGGGCACGCGTCGGTGGTGCCGAGCGGGTCGCCGGGCCAGGGAGCGGGCGGGGCGGTCATGCGGGTGCCGTCGCCATCCGCGACAGCGCACGGGACGTGGCGAGCACCGAGGCGAAGGCGGCGACCAGGGTCGGGTGGTAGACGAGGTCGAACACCTCGTCGGGCTCACCCTGCGGCATGGAACGCACCGCCGGCATCGCGCCGTCGGGCTGCTGGGCGGCGGCGAAGCCCTCCCAGGCCCGCTCGTCGAGCGTGGGCCGGGGCAGACAGGCGTCGACCACCAGGAGTTCGCCGAGCAGGTCCCAGCGTTGCAGGTCCAGCCAGTCGTCCAGCCAGACCGGCAGCCAGAGGGCGAGGTAGTCGGCGATGTCCGGCGGCAGCGCCTCGGGCCGCTCGCCCCAGTCCGTGAGGTGGAAGACGGTGTGCGTGATGTCGTAGGCGATGTGGCCCTCCACCGTCCAGGGTTCGGGGGTGCGTCCCAGCCACGTCCTGCCGACGACGTCCGCCTCCGGCGGCTGGGGCGGCAGCCCGAAACGGCGCTGGAACGCGGAGAGCCCGAGCCGGCGCACGGGCGGCATCTCGAAGGCGGCGCAGCTCCGGATCCGGTGGTTGAGGCGGATCGCCTCCTCCAGCTCGGGGTGGCTGTGGCCCAGCTCCTTGAACGGGAGGTACACCTCGAAGGGGATGGGGGAGACGGGTTCGGTGCGCATCCCGCGCACCAGCATCCGGCCGCCGTCGAGGGTGTGCCGCCAGGCGTGGTCGAGCAACTGCCGGGCCAGCTCGGCCTGTCGCGACCCGGCCACGCCCTCCCGGAACAACACCTTGCAGATGAGGGCGAGTTCGCCGACCGGTTTGAAGCGTTCGAGGAAGCCCACCTCGGGGTCGACCTCCAACTCCAGCCGGAACCCGTCGCGATGGGTGTGCAGCCACTCGATGGCGCCGACGCCGACGGTGTGGACGAGGCGGGTACTGGTCATCGCGGCGCTCCGTGTCGGCTCGGGTCCGGCTGGGCCGGGTCTGTCGTCCCCGGGTCGGACCGTCCCGCGTCGGACCGCGTCCGCTCGGGCCGTCCCGGTTCGGGCCGGGTCGGTTCGGGTCGTCCCCGGTCCGGCTCCACCGTGTGCCGGAGCGGGCGCGGCCCGGCCGCCGACGCGTCCGCGGTGCCGTGGCGGCCGAGGCGGTCGACGGTGAGCGCGGCGGCGAAGGCCGCCATCAGCGTCGAGTGGTAGCAGCCGGCGAACCCGCGGGCCGGCGCCCGGCCGTCCGGACCCGGACCGGCCTCCGGTACGGCCCCCGTGTCGTCCTGAGCCGCCGCGAGTCTCGCCCACGCGTCCTGGAGCACCAGCCGTTCGGGCAGGCGCGGCAGACTCGCCGCCACGGCCAGCAGTTCGCAGCTCAGGTCCCACTGCCCGTCGTCCAGGCAGGTGTCCAGCCAGGGAGGCAGCCAGTGCCGCAGATAGGCCGCGACCCGCGGGGGCACGCCCTGCGGGGTCAGGCCCCAGTCGGTGAGGTGGAAGACGACGTGGGTGAGCGTGTACCCGGCGGCGCGTTCGAAGGTCCACGGCTCCGGCAGACCGCCCAGCCAGGTGCGCGGCAGGGCCTGTGGGAGGTCGTCGTGCTCCGGAATGCCGCTGCGGCGCTCGGAGTTGAGCACGCTCATCCGGCGGTTGGGCTCCTGCTCCGTCATCCGCCAGCCCCGGGTGCGGGCCACCGTGGCCGCGGCCCTCTCGTAGCCGGGGTGCCGCAGGCCGGCCGAGGCGAACGCGGCGTAGACCTCCAGCGGGTACGTGGCGAAGGGTTCGAGGCGCTGCAACTCCCGGAAGAGGGCGCCGTTCCCGGTCTGCCGCCAGGCGAAGTCGAGGAGGTCGGAGGCGGTCCGGTGCCACGCGTCCGCGGGCGAGGTGGCCCGCTGGACGGAGACGCACACCTGGGCCAGCTCCCCGAGGGGCTTCCAGGTGCGGTTCACGTCCCCGTCCCGGGCGAGGGCCGCGTCACCGAGCTCGAAGTCCTCGCGATGGGCGGAGATCCAGGCCAGCGCGGCCTCGCCCACGCCGCGCACGTCGAGCGCCGTCACACCGGTGCCCCGGTCCGCATCAGCCGGGCCGCCCGGACCTGCAGGGCCACGCGCGCGTCGCCGTGCCCCATCTGGGCCACGAAGTCGAGTCCGTTCTCCAGTCCCAGCGTCGGCGGCACCCCGTCGAGCAGAGCCAGCCAGCGTCCGGCGCCGGCGGCCTGCAGCCAGTCGCGGCGGCGGACCGCCCGGACGAATCCCCGGGCCACGTCGACGGGCCGGCGGCGCGCCGCACGGGCCACCGCGCAGTCGCCCGCGGGCACCGCGAGCGGTGCGAGAACCGCGAGTTGATGGGTCAGGACCTGCCACGGGGCGTCGTCGAGCCAGGTCCCCGCGGGTTCGGCGTGGTCGGCCGGGACGCCGTCGAAGGACGCGTCCAGCCGGATCAGCGTCTGCCGCATCGCCCAGTGGCTCCACAGCGAGGTGGGGGAGGCGTCGGCCGGGGGCGGATACGCCCGCACGGCCCGGTCGAAGGCGGCCAGATCCTCGGGGTCGGCGGGCGCGCGGCCCAGGACGACCGGCAGCAGGGCGTCGGCTCCCAGGACGCGTACGGCCGCCAGAGCGGGATCGCCCGCGGCCTCCGTCGTGTCGTGTGCCGTCACCTTGCCGGACAGTCGAAAGGGGTCCCCGCCCCGAAGGGCGGAGACCACGTCCGAAGCAAGGTCCTGCACAGCGACCGACAATCGGGTCGGTGTACCTGACTGCTCCATTCCTCCCCCGTCAGCCCTTCTTCGGCCGCGGCGTCGGGGGCGACAACAGGAGGTTGCCGGTCCCGGAGGACAGGGCGAGTGCCGCGCACTCCCGACTGTCGCGGAAGTGGCCGTCGGCCTCGACCGGGTCGAGGGCCGCTTCGACGTCGATGCCCTGGACTTCGGTGATGTCGTCGGTCAGAAACTCGGTGGAAGACATACCACCATCCCCTTTGCGAGATACGTAGTTCTCCATTTCCAAGTTGAACGCGTCGGGCGGGGATGCGCAAAAGGAACACGATCAGCCCAGTGCGCACAAGGGTTGTCGGCGAAATGGCCCGCTCGCCGAACACGGAAATGTGGGGGAGAGGACAGGAAATGATTGAACGGCAGAAAATTTGAAGGGAGAAGTTATCGGCTACGCAGGGTGTCGGGTGAAAAGGTCCGCCGATCCGGCGCCGGGGGTGATGGGCCGTCAGCATGCGTGCAATTCCCGGCTCTTGGCGGCCCGGAGTGCCGTCGCGGACACGTCCGCCGCCCGCGCGGGTGCGGGCGACACGGTGAGAGGTGACGCACAGCCACGCCGCCTCAGGGCAGCGGCTGTTCCGCCCAGATGACCTTCCCGGCGGGCGTGTAGCGGGTGCCCCAGCGGTCCGAGAGCTGGGCCACCAGGAACAGCCCGCGGCCCCCCTCGTCCGTGCTCGCCGCGTAGCGCAGGTGGGGGGAGGTGTTGCTGCTGTCGAAGACCTCGCAGACCAGGCTGCGGTCGCGCAGCACCCGGACCCGGATCGGCGTGCCGCCGTACCGGATCGCGTTGGTGACCAGCTCGCTCAGGATGAGTTCCGTGGTGAAGGCCATGTCGTCCAGATCCCACTCGGCCAGCTGCCGGGTGACCGAGGCGCGCACCTCGCCGACGGCGGCCGGGTCGGACGGCACCTCCCACTCGGCCACCCGGTCCGGCCCCAGCGCTCGGGTGGCGGCCACGATCAGCGCGATGTCGTCGCTCGGCCGGGCCGGGAGCAGGGCGTCGAGGACGGCCCGGCAGGTGTCCTCCGGCGACCGGTCCGCCCGGGCCAGGGCGGTGCTGAGCAGCTCCAGGCCGGCGTCGATGTCCCGCTCCCGGTCCTCGACGAGCCCGTCCGTGTACAGCACCAGCCGGCTGCCCTCGTCCAGTTCGAGATCGACCGTCTCGAACGGCAGGCCCCCCAGGCCCAGCGGCGGGCCGGCGGGCACCTCGGGGAACTCGACGGTGCCGTCGGGGCGCACCAGGGCCGGCGGCGGATGCCCGGCCCTGGCGACCGTGCAGATCCGCGAGACCGGGTCGTAGACGGCGTACAGACAGGTGGCCCCGGTGATCGCCGCCGCGCTGTCCTCGGCGGCCTCGTCCTGGTCGATGCGGCCGACCAGTTCGTCGAGGAGCGCGAGGAGCTCGTCGGGCGGCAGGTCCAGAGCCGAGAAGTTGTGGACCGCGGTGCGCAGCCGCCCCATCGTGGCGGCGGCGTGCAGCCCGTGGCCGACCACGTCCCCCACCACGACCGCCACCCGGGCGCCCGACAGCGGCAGCACGTCGAACCAGTCGCCGCCCACGCCCGCCTGCGCCGGAAGGTAGCGGTAGGCGATCTCCAGGCCGCTCTGCTCGGGCAGACTCCGCGGCAGCAGACTCCGCTGGAGGGTCACCGCCATCGTGTGCTCGCGGGTGTACCGGCGCGCGTTGTCGATGGACACCGCGGCCCGCGCGACCAGCTCCTCGGCGAGGGCCAGCTCCTCCAGGTCGAAGGGCTCGGGCTTCTCGGAGCGCCAGAAGTTGACCACGCCCATCACCAGCGGCCCCACCCGTACGGGCACGGTGATCAGCGAGTGGATCCCGTACTCCACCACCTGTGCGGAGCGCTCCAGGTCCTGGGCGAGCCACCCCGTGGCCACGCCGAGGTCCGGCTCGACGAAGGCGCGCCCGGTGCGCAGGCTGCGGGCCTGGGGCGAGCTGTCCACGAAGGCGATGTGCTCACCCACGGGATAAAGGGGAGCGTCCTTGCGGATGCCGCTGGACGCCGTGCGGCGCAGCTCGGTGATCACCTCCGGTTCCTCGCCGCTCAGTACGGCGTCGGCCAGGTCCACGGTGGTGAAGTCCGCGAAGCGCGGCACGGCCACCTCCGCGAGCTCCTCGCAGGTGTGGACCACGTCCAGGCCGGAACCGACGCCCACCCCGGCGTCGTACAGCAGCTTCAGGCGCTCCCGCGCCACGTCGGCCCGGCCGGACAGCGCCCGCAGCTCGGTGGAGTCGCGGAGCGTCGCGACGCTGCCGGGGGGCCCGCCCCTGAGGTCGGTCGGGCGCTGGTTGATCGCGAGCAGGCGGTCCCCGACCAGGTGCACCTCGTCGGTGGCGACGCGTCCCGACACCAGCAGGTCCGCGGTGCCGGGATCGAGGCCGAGTTCCAGCACGTGCCGCCCCTCGGCGTCCTCCGGCAGGCCGAGCAGCCGGTGCGCCTCGTCGTTGGCGAGCAGCAGCCGCCCCTCGCCGCCCGCGATGATCACGCCCTCGCGCACGGCGTGCAGCACCGCGTCGTGGTGTTCGTACATCCGGGTCATCTCGTACGGGCCGAGGCCGTGGGTCTGGCGCAGCAGGCGTCTGCTCACCAGCGCCGTGCCCGCCGTGGCCAGGGCGAGCGCCGCGCCCGCCGCGGCGAGGAGGATCGGCAGCTGCCGGTCGGCGGCGCCGCCCACCTTGGCCGTGGTGATGCCCGCCGACACCAGTCCCGCGACCGTGCCGTCGGGCTCCTTGACCGGCACCACGGCCTGCACCAGGGGACCGATCGTCCCCATGATCTCCTCGGTGAAGGACCGGCCGGCCAGCGCGGGGGCCAGGGTTCCGACGAACTTCTTGCCGATGCGGTCAGGTTTGGGGTGCGTGTAGCGGATCCCGTCGGTGTTCAGTACGACGATGAAGTCCACACCGGACTGCTTGCGGGCCGCCTCGGCCTTCGGCTGGAGGATCGCCGTGGGGTCCGGGCTCTTGAGGGCCGCGAGGGTGCCCGGGGCGTTCGCGAACGTCTCGGCGACCGCCAGCGACCGGTTGCGGGCCTCCTGGGTGGTGTCGTGCCGTACCTGCAGCACCAGCGCCACGACCGCGGAGACGACCAGCATCAGCACGATCACCACTTGGAACACGAACACCTGGCCCGCGACGCTGCGTCCGCTCAGCGCCGACCACAGCCCCGCGGCGGGCCTGCGGGGCCCGGCTCCGCGCGGACTGCGCTCCCCGGGCGGCCTGTGCGGTGCCTGCCGGGCCCGTCGCGCGTGTGCTCCACGGGCGCCGTCACGCCCGCGCTCGGTGCGCGAGGCGTCCAGCCGGCGGGTCGACCGAGCCCGGGATCGACCCAATAGTCGGACCATGTGCCATGTCTACACTGCCGGGCGCCCTGAGGCGAGAGGGCACACATGGGGACGAACGGCGGCCGGGCCCGACTCCGTGCGGGGTCCCCCGGGGCCCTCCGGGACCACGAGGGGGCCCGTTCGCGGTCCCCCCGTCTCGGAGTACGAGAGGGTAACCGGCCCCGCGGCCAGCATCAGGTAACGATCGCGCCGCGCACCTTGTGGCATGTCTCGTCACTCATAGCATGCGATCATGTCTTTTCTCTCAAGTCGCCGCAGAAAGCCGCGCCTTGCCCCCGAGCTCGACGACGGGGACCTCGGCAGGCTGCTGAAGTCTCTGCGCGCGACGACCAGGTCCGGCACGTTCGGCACGACGGACCTGTGCGTGGCCCAGATGTCCCGGCTCTTCGAACAGGACCAGGACGACTGGGACCGGCGCTCGCACCGGTTCTCCGTCCTGGCGGACTACCTGTCCGAGTCGCATCTGCCGTCCTCCTGGGCGACGCGGGAACCGCGCAACACGAGTGCCCTGGTACTCGCCGCCTGGTCCGAACTCGTCCGCAGCCGCGACGCGGGAGGACTGACCGACGCGTCGGCCACGGCCAAGCAGTGCCTGCTGGCGGCCGAACTCGATCCACGGGACCCCGCGCCGTGGGTGGTGCTGCTCGGCATCGCCCGCCTGGAGCGCTACGCGCAGTCGGACGTCTTCGGCGCCTGGAACGAGGTCCTCGCCCGCGACCGCTGGCACCGGGAGGCCTATCTGAGCATGCTGGCCCATCTCTCTCCCGAGGAGGCGGGATCGCGCGTCCAGGTGCTCGACTTCATCGACTCCATACGGCCTCGGATGCCCGCGAACGCGCCCTGCGCGGCCGTCGAGCTCACCGCTCAGGTCATGCAGTACAACGCCGCCCTCGCGCGCGGCGGAGTGGACGCCCTGGTGGCCCGCAACCACTGGACGAACCCGCAGGCCGTCGAGTCGCTGGAGCGGGCCCACCACACCTGGCCGCAGCCCTCGTTCTTCCACCACGCGAAGACCCTCGCGGATCTGAACCTCCTCGCCTACGCCCTGATGGCCGCCGACCGCAGGCAGCAGGCCGCGCCGGTCTTCGAGGCCATCGGCGGCGCGGTCACCGCATGGCCCTGGAACAGCGGCGGCGACCCGCTCACCGCGTTCGAGCACGCGCGGAACCGGGCCGGCCTCTGACCTGAGCCGCCGTCAGTGCGCGGTGGACCGGCCCGGGGCGGCCCGGTCGGGGGTGGCGACGGGCACCCCGAGCGGGCGGGCCAGACCGACCACGCCCTCGTCCAGCCGCTGCAGGTGCCGCAGCACACGGCCGGTGACCCGGTCGTGCCGGGGCGCACCCGATCGGTCGTCCTCCAGCATGGACGCGAGGCTCGCGCCGGTCTCCACCGTGCCCGCGTCGTGCTGGTCCTCGACGTGGGCGACCAGCACGTCGATGTTGTGGGCGATGCGCTGGCCGGCATGCTTCAGCCGGGGATCGGCGGCGACCGTCTTGCTGTGCGGGAGCAGCTCGGCCGTCGCCGCCAGGGAACGCGCGTGGTACGCGCACGTCTCCAGCAGCGCCACCAGATAGCGCGCGGTCTGCCGCCGGGAGCGCAGCGGAGTGATCGGGTGCGTGAGCGGCTGCGTGGAGGCCCGCAGGTCCTCCAGCGCCGTGTCGAGGTCGCGCGCCCTGTCCAGCAGGTCCAGGGCCGGGCCGCCGCTCAGTTGCTCCACCGCGGCAGCGGTCACGTCGCCCAGCCGGGCCAGCACCGTGGCGAGCAGTTCGTCGGTGCGGCGGTCGGTGTGCACCGGCAGCACCAGCGCGGCCGCGACGACACCGCAGACGGCACCCAGCGCCGTCTCCTCGATCCGCAGGACCAGCACCGCGGGACTGTAGGTGTTCAGGAGCGTGTACAGCAGGCCCAGCATCGCCGTGACGAAGAACGACATCAGGGCGTACGACAGCGGTGCCGTGAAGAACATCGCGAAGATGAACAGCAGGACGAGCGCGAACGCGGTCCAGGTGTGGTTCCCGACCACCCCCGCCAGCAGGACACCGGCGACCACACCGAAGACGGTGCCCAGCAGGCGTCGGTAGCCCTTGACGAGGATCTCGCCGGTGGACGCCGTGTTCAGGAAGACGACCCAGCAGGTGAGCACCGCCCAGTACCAGCGCTGGCTGGAGAGGAACTCGCCGCCCGCGATGGCCAGCGCCGATCCCACCGACACCTGGACGGCGGCACGCGTCGTGGGGCGCCGCAGCCCCGTGCGGTCGTCCTCCTCCTCGGCCCGCTCCTCGGCGCCGGCGATGGCGATGTCCTCGGCGTCCAGCTCCTCACGGGACCGGGTGGTGGCCGGTGAGTCGTCGGACTCGTCCTGCGGCCCGTCGAACGCCAGCCGCAGGCCCAGGACCGAGCGGGCCGCCTCGCCGATGCCGCGGAAGACGTCCTGGACGGCGGCGGGCGCGGGCGGCAGGTTCTCCTCGTCGCGGTAGGCGAGCAGCCGGTTGCGCAGGTGGGCCAGCGCGGTGCCGCGGCTGCCGGCGACGGGCCGGGTGACGAGCAGCCGCAGCGCGTCCAGGTCGCGCCGCAGCGTGGCGGTGACGTCGTCCTGCGCCCGCAGCCGGTTGCCGGCCGCGGGCACGGGAGCGTTCGGCAGGTGCAGGGTGAGGGTGTCGGCGCGCTCGGCGCTGCGCGCGGTGAGCAGCAGGACGCCCAGGCGCTCGGCGGCGATCTCCGCGTCGGCGATCCGGCGCTGCACGAGCGACGCGGCGGCGCTGTCGCTCGTCCCCTCCTCCAGCCTGCCCTGGATCATCATGGCGGTCTCGTGCAGGCGGGCGGTGTGCCGCCGTACCTCCTCCAGCGCCTTCTCCATGCGGTCCGGTCCCGCGTCCAGCAGCTCGGTCTGCGCGGACACCAACTGGGCCAGACGCGCCCGGAAGGCCTCCCGGAGCCTCTTCAGGACCCGCTCGGGCGTCTCCGCCACCAGGCCGAAGCGCACCGCGGCGCTGCAGGCGAACGCGAGGACCAGGGTGGCGCACAGCCCGGGCAGCGTCGCGGACTCGGCCTGGACGAACAGCGAGACGAAGTAGACCTGGAACCCGATGAGCCCGAGCGCCGTCCCGCGGTCGCCGAACCGCCGGCTGTAGACGGCGCCGAAGATCAGGGCGAGGAAGAACAGGTCACCCGCGATCACATGGGTGTTGAGCAGCGCGCCGAGCGACATCGCGGCGAGGGCCACGGGCAGTCCGAGCGCGAGGGTGATCGCCTGTTCCCGCCGCTGCTTCTCGCGGATGGCGAAGGTGGCGACCATGGCCGTCATCGCGCCGGCCACCATGTGCGTCACGTCGGCGTCCATGAGCGCCAGCACCGCGAGCGCGAGCGCGATGGCGCCCACGGTCCGCAGTCCCGCCATGAGCCGCAGCAGTCCCGGGTCGGACGCCGCGAATCGATCCCAGGTACCCGTCCAGGTCGGCCGTGTCGCTTTCCTCACCCTGCCCGTACGTCCTCGCTCGCCGTCATGATCCGCAGTTCCAGCATGTCACGGCGCACGGCGCCCTCCCGCACCCCGGGGCGGCGGGGCATCGACCGGGCGGTGCGGCACGGCGCGGGCCGCCGCTCCCGGACGGTCCGGCGCGGATCCCGCCCCGCGAGGGCCGGCGCACGCCGCGCCGCGCGGGCACCGGCCCCGGTACGCCCGGCCGGCGGCCGCCGCCCGGTCCCGGCAGTTGATGCCGCATCACGCGGCTCAGGTCACGGCCCGGTCGCCCTTGCGGTCACGGCGCGCGAGGACCCGCTGGACCCGGCTCAGCCCGGTGGGCAGATGTCCGCGCAGGGCCGCCCGCGCCGCGTTCGCGCCCGGGGCCCCGTGCACGCCGCCGCCCGGATGCGCCCCCGCCGAGGCCAAGTAGAGGCCCCTGACCGGTGTCTCGGGACGTCCGGTGCCCGGTACCGGACGGAAGACGAGCTGCTGGTGCATGGCCGCCGTCCCGCCGTTGATGGCCCCGCCGTACAGATTGGCGTTCAGACGCTCCAGCGTCGGCGGCGCCAGGATGCGACGGGCCCGCACCAGGGCACGGAAACCCGGTGCGAACCGTTCGACCTGAGCTTCCACCCGGTCGGCCATCGCCTCCTGCTCACGCTCGTCCCAGGCACCGGTCAGCCCGTCCTCGCCGGCGTCCCCCGTGATCCGGTGCGGGACGTGGGTGTAGGCCCAGGCGGATTCGGTGCCCAGCGGGGACCGGGTCGGATCCGAGGTGGTCATCTGCCCGAAGATGGCGAACGGCCGGTCGGGCACCTGGTGCATCGCGATCTGCGCCGCGAACCGGGTCAACTCGTCCATGCCGTCGGCGAGATGCACCGTGCCCGCCGAAGCGGCCCGCTCCGCGCTCCAGGGCACGGGCCCGCCGAGTGCCCAGTCCACCTTGAAGGTGGCGAAGTCCCACTGGAACCGGCGCAGGTCGGCGAGGAGCTGCGCGGGCAGATGCGCCTCGTCGACGAGACCGCCGTACAGCAGCGGCACGGAGACGTCGGCCAGGACGGCCCGGGTCGCGGAGACCGTCTCCCCGCCCGCCGTGCGGACGCCGACGGCCCGGCCGCCGCGCACCACGATCCGCTTCACGCGCTCGCCGCAGCGGACGACACCGCCGCGCTTCTCCAGCCGGCGCACGAGCGCCCGGGTGAGGGCGCCCGAGCCGCCGGTCGGCACCGGGAAACCGTACGTCTGGCCCAGCATCGACATCAGCCAGCCGAAGCCGCCACTGCCCGCCGCCTCGGGAGCGAGGTCGGCGTGCAGAGCGTTCCCGGCGAGCAGGAGCCTGCCGCCCTCCCCCTCGAACTCCTCCTCGCCCAGCCGCCGTACGGGCAGCACCAGGGACCGGGCCAGCCGCAGCCCGCCCGCCCCCCGCAGCCGCACCGCGAGCCGGGCCCCCGCCCGCACGGGCGGGAACGGGGTGAACAGGGCGTCGACGATGTCGGGCCGCAGCCGCTGCCAGATCCGGTGCAGCTCGCGCCAGGCCTCACCGTCCCCGGGGCTGAACTCGCTCAGGGCGGCAGCGGTGTCCTCGACGTTCCGGCCCAGCAGGGCGCAGCGTCCGTCGGTCAGCGGATGCGCCAGCACATAGGGGGCGTGGCTCCACCGCAGTCCCTCGCGTTCGAGGTGCAGACCGGCGAGGATCGGGGACGCGGCGGCCAGCGGATAGAAGGAGCTGAACACGTCGCTGACGTAGTCCGGGTGCACCTCGCGGTCGTGCCGGACGGCACCGCCGGGTTCGCTCTGCTGCTCCAGTACCTCGACGCTCCAGCCCGCGTCGGCCAACAGGTTGGCCGCCACCAGGCCGTTGGGCCCGGCGCCGATCACCACCGCTTCCGGCATGTCTGCCTCCCGTTCACCAGGGCGGACCCGGCCGTGCGCCGCCGGGCGCCGCGGACGGTCCTACCGGCTCGCACGTTCCCGGTGGGAGCGGCTCTCGCACAGGTCAGCCAGCCTGCTGAGCATGGCCCGGTGGCGTAGCTGCACGAGCACCTCGAAGGCCGCGTTGTGCAGCGAGCCCCCGGCGCCGCGCAGCGGGTGCTCGTCGACGATCAGCAGGGTGTCGTCGCCCCACTCCCGGACGTCGAGGGCGATCCGGGCCGTGCCCAGGGGGCCGGAGTGGGCCTCCAGTTCGAGCTGCCTCGGCGGGTCGCAGCGGCGTACGACCGTCCGGTTGCTCACGGTCCAGGGGCCCATCCGCACCTCGAAGGTCAGGGACGCGCCGACCTCGGGCCACCGGCCCTCGGCGGGCCAGGTGTCGGACGTGCCGACCACCCATTCGCTGTAGCGGTCCGGGTCGGCCAGTACGGCCCACACCACGTCCGGTGGCGTCTTGATGAGCTGATGCCGTACAGCCATGCAACCCTCCTGGGAGTGACCGGTGTCGCAGCTCGCGGAGAGCTGTCCGAGATGGCTGCACCCAGGTTTCCATCTTTGCCGGACTTACGCCTTTCCTGCCGGATCCGGTGACCGAAGGCCGTCCGCGCGCCGTGCGGTTAGCGTGGAGAGCATGGCTGATGCCGAGACGAGTCGTACGGGCCCGCTGGCGGGCCGCGTCGTGGTGGTCACCGGAGCCGCGCGCGGCCTCGGGGCGGCCATGGCGCGCGTCCTCTCCGAGCGGGGCGCCGTCGTGGCCCTGCTGGGGCGCCAGCCCGAGACGATCTCGGAGGTCGCGGCCTCGATGCCGGGCCGGGCGGGGTGGTGGGAGGCCGACGTCACCGACGACGAGGTGATGGCGCACACCGCCGCCCGGGTCCGGGAGACCCTCGGTGCCCCGTCCGCGGTGATCGCCAACGCCGGCGTCGCCGAGGGCGGGCCGTTCGCGGAGTCGGACCCGGCGACCTGGCGGCGGGTGATCGACACGAACCTGACGGGCAGCGCGATCACCGCCCGGTCGTTCCTGCCCGACCTGGTCGCGACGCGCGGCTACTACCTGCAGATCGCGTCCCTGGCCTCCATCGGCGCCTCTCCGATGATGAGCGCCTACTGCGCCTCGAAGGCCGGCGTGGAGTCCTTCGCGCACGCCCTGCAGGCCGAGGTCGCCCACCAGCGCGTCGGTGTCGGGATCGCCTACATCAACTGGACCGACACGGACATGATCCGGGACGCGGACCAGCACGCCGTCCTGCGGGAACTGCGGTCGCACATGCCGCCTCCGGCCCGGAGGGTCTACCCGGTGGAGCACGTCGCTGAGCGCATGGTGGCGGCGGTCGAACGGCGGTCCCGTGCCGTCTACGTCCCGGCCTGGCTGCGGCTGGCCCAGGTGACCCGGGCGGTCCTGCCGCCCCTGGTCACCCGGATCTCACGGACCGAGCTGCCCCGGCTGGCGGCCCGGGCGGAGTTCGAGGCGACGGGGCTGCTGGGGGCGGGCGGCCGCGACGACCCGGCCGAGGTGCACCGGAGCGGTGGCCGCCCGGCGGGGTGAGGCGGGCGCCGCGACCGGGCGCCGCGCACCCGGGCCCCTCGGCGCTCGACGGGTGCGCCCGCCCGCTCCGCGACGTACGAGGCGCCGCCCGCCGCGGTGGTGCACCGAGCCGAACGGCTCCCGTCCGCGGTGGGACGGGAGCCGTTCGGCTCGGTGCGTCAGGGAGGCCGTGCCGGGTCAGATCAGGGGCCCCGGGTGCGGGGTCGGCGGCACCGGGTCGGGGCCGGCCGGCTGCGGCGGCGCGGGCGGCACCGGGTCGGGCGGCGGCGTGGGGACGGGTCCGGGCGCCGGGCCGGGCTGCGGGTCGGTCGGCCCCGGCGACGGAGTGGGCCGGGGCGGGGTCGGATCGGTCGGCGGGATGCTCATCGGGCCACCCTCTCTCCATGGATTGCGGTACGGCTCCCGGGTTCCCCCCGCACCACGATCATGCATCCGCCTCCCGCGTACCGTCGGGGCGCGGCACCCGCGATGGCGAGCGGCGGGGGCCCCGCCAACCGGATCATCTCGGCGGTTCCCCGGTATGAGCCGCCGGAGTGAGGGGACCTGAAGATCCATGACTGAAGCTCGGCACGACGAAGGACCCGACCGCGCGCACCGGCGGCCGGACGGGGTGGACGACATCACCGTGGAGGCGCTCGGCGCCCTCTCCAAGGCACTGGAGACGACGGAACGGGCCCGCGGCCATCTGTACGCCTTCCACCAGCTGACCGGCACGGCCGATCTGGAACTGGACCGGGCGGTGGCGCTGCTGCGCAAGGCCGGGCACGGCGGGTACGGCGACCGGGTGGAGCGGGAGATCCTGGGGCGCAACGTGATCCCCGGCCACTGGACGTTCCAGATCGTGGAGGCCTACAACTCGACCTACTACGAGCCCTTCAAGGGCCTGGAGAAGCAGGCGCGGGACGACCTCGTCGAGGGGCGCGACCACCTGTACGAGGCGGAGATGAAGGAGGACCGGCGCACCGAGGGGCATCCCGACCACACGGCGGGACCCGACCGGCCCTGACGGGCGGGGCGGACCGCCGTGGCGGCGCCCCCGCACCCGCGGGGGCGCTCCGGCGGGCGACTACCGGACGACCGTCGACCAGTCCGGCGACTGCGCGGGGTCCAGACTCCGCAGCCGCTCCAGCACTTCGGGCTTCTGCGCGTCCATCCAGTCGGCCAGCTCACGGAAGGACACGCAGCGCACGTCCTTGCGGACACACACGTTCTTGATGACGTCGTCGACGGACTTCATGTAGATGCCGCCGTTCCAGTTCTCGAAGTGGTTGCCGATGAACAGCGGGGCGCGGCTGCCGTAGTACACGCGGTTGAAGCCGTTGAGGTAGGTCTGGGTGGTCTCCGCGCGCCACGTGTCGTACTGGGCCGGTTCCCCGTCGGTCTCGCCGTCGGACTGGTTGTAGAGGAAGTTGAAGTCCATGGACAGGCCCTGGTACTTGCCGCCCTCGTACGGAAGCATCTGGAGCGGGAAGTCCCAGATGCCGTCCTTCTTCGTCGGCCAGATCTGGAAGTCGCCCGCGGAGCTGGCGTCGTAGCGCCAGTCGAAGGTCTTGATCGCCTTGAGCAGGTTCTTCTGGCCCTCCAGGCATGGTGCGCGACCGCCCACGATCTCCTTCTTGGCGTCGAAGGGCAGGGCCGGCAGGTCGGTGTAGCCGGTGTTGGTCTTCCACTTCTCCACGAACGAGTAGAACTGGCGTATCTCGCTCTTCCACTCCTCGACGCTCCAGTCGCCGCCGCCCTTGGCATCGCAGAAGTGGCCGTTGAAGTGCGAGCCGATCTCGTTCCCGTCCTTCCACGCCTTGCCCAGCTCCGTCAGCGTGGTGCGGATGTGCTCGTCGGTCGGGTAGCTGATCGCGGAGTCGCCCGGCTCGTGCATCGGCGGGTCGTAGAGCGTCTTCTTGTCCTTCGGCAGCAGGTAGATGCCGGTCAGGAAGAACGTCATGTGGGCGTTGTACTCCTTGGCCAGCTCCCGGTAGTGCGAGAAGAGCTCGTCGTCGCCCTGCAGCGCGCCGTCCCAGGAGAAGACCACGAACTGGGGCGGCTTCTCGCCGGGCTTGAGCGGCTTGGCCTTGAGCTCACCGCGCTGCGGCCCGGTGTACGAGGTGGAACCGTCCCCGATCACCTTCGTCTTGCCGTCCCACTGGGGTTCCTTCCCCTTGGCGGCTCCGCTGGGCGACTTGCCGGCCACCGACCCGCCGGGCGCCGGGTCGTCCCCGGTCGCCCAGACCACCAGCGGCACGGTGATGCACAGGACGACCAGGGCGATGACCGCTATGAGGAGCCTGGGCCGGGCGGTCAGCCCGCCCAGGACGTCGGCGCTGCTGCGGCGGCGGCGCCGGCGGTGGGCGTTGGAGTTCATGGGTGGCGCATTCTGCGAGGAGGGAGAGCGGAGCGGAATGGTGCCGTCGCCGCCCGCGTCAGCGGAGCGGGCTCATGGCACGCGACCAGATGCCGTAGGGGACGGAGGTGGCGGGCGAACCGGCCAGGCCCTTCAGCGGGAGCGGTTCCAGGCTCTTGGACAGGTCCATGCGGTACGTCACGACCGCCGTCGACACCGTGCGGTGCGTGCCGACGTACCAGGCGGCGGTGTCCTTCTGGGTGGTGCCGCCCTTGCCCGCCACCTCCGCCGAGGCGGATGCCGCTCCGGGGTGCTGGGTGGCGAAGGACTCGGTGAGCGCTTCCATGACCTGGTCGGCCACCTCCGTCTTGATCGCGCGGCGCGGTTTGGGGGTGCTCAGGGCGACCCCGCTGCCGTTGCGGGTGATACGGCGGACCGAGTAGGGCTCGGTGTGGGTGCCCTCGGCGGCGAAGGTGGCGTACGCGCTGGCCATCCGGATCGCGCTGGGTGTGGAGCTGCCCAGCGACAGCTCGGGCACCTGGGGGCCCATGCTGGACGAGAGCATGCCGGACGCCTGGGCGGTCAGGCGCACCTTGTCCAGCCCGGTGTCCAGGCCGAGCTGCATGAAGGGCGCGTTGACGGACGAGGCGAGCGCCTTGTGCAGGGGGATCTGCCCCCAGGACTTGCCGTCGTCGTTGTGGGCCGTGACCTTCTTGCCGCTGCGGTCCCAGTACGGGCCCTCGGGCGTGGTGACGGGGACGCCGTCGTCACCGTTGTAGACGGAGTCCGGGCCGACGGGCGTGGTGGCCGTCGTTCCCCGCTCCTTGCGCACGCCGTGTTCCAGGCCCGCCGCGTAGACGAACGGGAGGAACGCCGAGCCCGCCGGGACAGTGGTCGCGTTGGACTCGTTGAAGCCCTGCTTGCGGTGGTCGGGGCCGCCGTAGACGGCGAGGATGCGGCCGTCGTCGGCGACCGAGGCCGCCCCGAAGTGCGCGGTCTTCGCCTTGTCGGGGTCGTCCTTCCTGGCGTCCTTGCGGGCGCGGGTGACGGCGGCGGTGAGGGCGTTCTCCCGCTTGCGGTCGAAGGTCGTGTAGATCTGGTAGCCGCCGAGGTCGAACTCCTGGTCCGAGATGTGCGCGGACTTCTTCGCGTACCGGGTCGCCAGCTCGACGAGGTAGTCGCTCTGGTGGCCGGTGTCGTAGACCCGGGACTGCTTCAGGGGCTCGGGGAACTCGGTGTACTTCGCGCGCTGCCCCGCCGACAGCTTGCCGGTCTTCACCATGCGGTCGAGGATCCAGGACCACCGCTCCACGGCCCGTGCGTGGTTGCCCGCGCTGAGCGAGGGGTCGAAGAGGCCGGCGCCCTTCAGCAGCGAGGCGAGGAACGCGGCCTCGCTGACGTTGAGTTCGCTGACCTCCTTGCCGTAGTAGGCCTGGGCGGCGCGCTGGATGCCGTACGTGCCGCGGCCGAACCAGCTGGTGTTGAGGTAGCCCTCCAGGATCTGGTCCTTGCTCATCTTCTGGTCGAGCTTGATGGCCATCATGGCCTCGGTGAGCTTGCGGCCCACCGACCGGTCCTGGGACAGGTAGACGTTCTTCACGTACTGCTGGGTGATGGTCGAGCCGCCCTGCGTGTCGCCCTCGCCCACGGTGCGCCACAGGGCACGCGTGATGCCGCTGGCGGAGATGCCCGGGTCGGAGTAGAAGCTCTCGTTCTCCGCGGCCAGGACGGCCCAGCGGACCTGCTCGGGTATGTCCTTGAGCGGCATCTCCTGGCGTCGTACCCAGCCGGTACGGGCCATGGGCGTGCCGTCCTCCCAGAAGTACACGTTGTCCTGCTGGGTGGCGTACGTGTTCAGGTTGTCCGGGATCTCCGTGGTGGCGTAGGCGACGCCGAGGAGGGAGGCGGTGGCGGCGAAGAGCGTCAGGAAGGCGCCCAGCCACTGGCGCCAGGACGGCATCCAGCGCCGCCAGCCGCTGCGGCCCGGGCGCGGGTAGTGCGGACGCATGCGCCGTACGAAGGGCGTGGCACCCTCGATCACGGGGGCGAGGCGGGCCGACACGGCCGCCGCGACGGCTGCCTTCGCGGTGGGTGGTCCGGGCTTGCGCCGGGGCCCGGTGCGCGGCTCCACCGGCTTCGGCACGTCCGACACCCGCAGGGCCATGGTGGCTTCCGGGTCGGTGCGGGCGGGCCGGGCGGCGGGGCTCTCCGTGCCCGCGCCGGTGGCGCCGTCGCCGCGCTGCGGCTTCGCGGCGTCCGGTTTCGCGTCCGGGCGTGCGGCGTCCCGCTTCCCGCGGAGCGACCGGGCCCGGGCCGCGAGTGCCTCGAGGTCGGGCGTCCGGAGCGCCATGGTGGCCTCCGGATCGGTGCGCTCCTGCCGGCGGGGTGCGGGCTCCAGGTCCTCGGGCACCCGCAGCGCCATGGTGGCTTCGGGATCGGTGCGCGGCGGGGTCTGCGCATCCCGGTGGCCGGGGCGGCCCGCGGCCTCGGGGCGTGACGGTGCCGCGTCCTCGCCGTCGGAGGCGGGCGTGCGGCGGGTGGGCTCGGGGGAGCCGGACGGGTGCGCGGCGTCCTGGCGACGGTGCGGGCCGTCGCCCTGCTCGGGCCTAGCCATGGAGGGTTTCCGGCCGTGGCCCCCCGCCGGGGTGCACCTCGTGTATTCGCTGCCATGACGTGGACATGCCTGCGTCTCCCTCGCACTCAGTCTTGCTCGCGCGGGTAGATGCAGCTGCCGCGCACGCGGCTGCGAGCCCCCCTCCCCGACCTTTCGGTACATCGCGGCACCCACAAATTATCAGTGGTCACAGTGATCTCTTCCGTCGGATACCAGACAGAAAGCGGACAGTTGTGTTCCGTTTCGGTCACGTGAAGGACGCGGCGGGCCCTCACGACGGTTCCCGGAGTCGCTGCAGCGGGATGACGACGTCGTCCTCGACGGGTGGATCGAGTTCCTGAGCACGGTTCCCGGTGGCCGAAAAGCAGCGCAGCCGGACCGCGTCGGGGCTCACGTCAAGCCGCAGGAAGCACTTGAAGAAGGGGGGACTGTACGTCGCCGAACCGGGCGAGAAGAGCTGGGTGTACGTCTTGCGCACGGGCAGCCGGAACCGCGCGCGCCGGTCGGGACGGCGGCCCGCGCCCAGCAGTCCGGCCACCAGCCGGGTGCGGCGGGTGACGCGGGCGGGTTCCCCCTGGGACCGGGTCGGGGGGATGCCGAGGCGCTCGGCGATCACGGTGGTCGCCTCGGCCTCGCTCAGCGTGAAGAAGCGGGGCATCCGCAGCCGGCGCCCGTAGAGCCTGCTGTAGAAGGCCAGCGAGTCGCCGCGCAGCGGGTAGCAGCGGAAGTCGTCCTCGGTGACCCCGGCGACCGAGACGCGGGGGATGGTGTGGGTGGCGTGCATGAACGCTCCGCCGCCCCCGGCGACCACGTACTGGATGGTGCGGCCGTCCACCTGCACCGGGTACCGCTGGTAGTTGTGGATGTCCCCGCCGATCGCGGCGACGTAGTGGTGGTCGGGGTCGCGGACGATGTCGTCGACCGTGCCGCCGCCGTCCACGGGGCAAGGGTGGTGCTCGCCGTCCACGTACAGGGGCGATCCGGTGACGAGGATCTTGGGCATGTCCCCCCGGGACACCTCGCGCAGCCACCGGCCCTGCTCGGCGTCGACGGTTCCCAGCAGCCCGGTGTCGATGCCGACGATGCGCACCGGTCCGGCGTCGACGGCCCAGTACGGGCCCGGCTGCACAGCCTGTTGGGCCGGCGAGGAACGCAACTTCCGCGCCTCGGAGAGACGTTGCTCGTCCACCGGTCGTGCTTTGTGCCACAGCAGCGACCGCAGCCGGTCGCGGATCGGCCGCGACTCCGGTCGCGGGGCCGGGGCGGGGACGTCGCAGAAGACGCGCATGAAGCCCTGGAGATCCTCGTACCAGTCGTGGTTGCCGGGTATCGCGTAGATGGGCGCCTGGTAGTCCTGGTACGGGCGGTAGAACTTCGTGCCGTACTGGTCGGCGCTGCCCACCGGATACACCACGTCACTGGCGAGGACGGCGAAGCGCGAGTCCTGACCCGCCTTCAGGAAGCCCGGCACGACGGCGTACTGGGAGTCGTCGCCCTCGCCCGTGTCGCCGATGACCATGAAGGAGAAGTGGTCCGGGTCGTCGCGCCGGATCAGGCGGTCGGCGGGGGCACCGGCCTCGGCGCACTGCTCCGCCCAGCGGCTCCGGGTCCGGCCCGTGGGGTCCCCGAACCACGAGGCCAGTACGCCGTTGCGGGCCGGCCACAGGGTTCTCGGGTCGAGCCACGAGAGCTTCTCGACCCGCTCCGGCATCAGGCGCTTGTAGTCCCCGCGCTCCGAGACGCCCCAGCCGGCGCCCTCGGCGGTGTCCCGTGAAGAGTCAGACATCGGGGAACCGTAACAACGCGGCCGACGGACCCGGCGACCAGCCCTTGCCTCCGGCTGCCACGCCGACGGCGGACGCGCCGGGAGAGCGCGGGGTCAACTCGGCACGCACGACACCCAGTTCGCAGACCATACATCTCAAAAAGCCTTCCGAAGAAGGTGAAATGGCGGGTGGTGCAACCGTCCGGCGGGGAATTCTCGGCGTCGAGAATTCCGGCCGATGAATTACGTCGCTTTCAAGAATGCGGTGACCCCCGGGATTCGCCCGCTCGCGCTCCGTCAATGCCGTCCGCAAGGTGTTTCGGCGTTTACTGCCGGGGGAATTCCCCTGTCAGTGCTTCGGACAGGAGGCACGTCCGAGGGAGCTGGCTCACCAGAATCCCGGGTGTGTCCCATGCTCTTCGTGTGCGCAGCTCCCCAGGTGGCGTTCACCTTTCGAAGGAGTTGCAGCACCATGAGTGTCAAGGTCAGAACGAAGCAGCATCCGCACGACGACGCCCCGGACACCGCTGCGGCATTCGCCCACCTTCACACCCTGCCCGACGGCCCCGAGCGGCAGGCGCTGCGCGACGACCTGGTGCGGGCCTGGCTGCCGATGGCCGAGCGCATCGCCGGCCGCTTCCGGGGCAGGGGAGAGTCCGCCGAGGACCTCTGCCAGGTCGCCGCCCTCGGTCTGGTCAAGGCGGTCGACCGCTACGACCCCTCCCGCGGCAACGCGTTCGAGAGTTATGCCATCCCCACCGTCACCGGGGAGATCAAGCGCCATTTCCGGGACCACATGTGGCTGCTGCACGTGCCCCGGCGCGTCCAGGACCTGCGCAACCGCGTCCGCACGGCCGTGCGGGACCTGTCGCAGACGACCCCCGGACGGCCCCCCTCCGTCGCGGAGATCGCGGCCGAGGCGCAGTTGACCGAGGACGAGGTGCGCACCGGTCTCGAGGCACTCGACAGCTTCACCGCCCTCTCCCTGGACGCCGAGGTGCCGGGCAGCGACGACGGTTACGCGCTGGGAGACGCGCTGGGCGCACCGGACGGCGGATTCGACCTGGTCGTCGACCGCGAGTCGGTGAAGCCCTGCCTGCAGTCCCTGCCGGAGCGCGAGCAGACCATCCTGTACCTGCGGTTCTTCTGCGGCATGACGCAGAGCGGCATCGCGGAACGACTCGGCATCTCCCAGATGCACGTCTCGCGCCTGCTCAGCGGCTGCTGCCACAAGGTGCGCGAGGAGGCGCTCTCCGACGAGACGTCGTGACGTCGCAGAGGAGGGCGGCGCCGCCGCGCCCGGCCCCGCCACGTGGAGTCACGGCCGGAGGACCGGGCGCTGCGGCACTGCCTGGTCGCGGGGGAGGGCCGGGGCTGCCGCCTCGACGAGACGCCATGCCGACGGCCGTACCGCACGCCGACGACCGGCAGGCCGCGTACGCCGGCCTGCCGGTGATCGCGCGTGCGCTGGACGGGGGCCGCTGATCCGCCCGGGCGTCGCTGCGGCTGGATCGGCGATCGTCGGGTACCCGAGCCGCGCACCTCCCGACCCCTCACCCGAAGGAGCGCGTACACCGTGGATCACACCCAGGCGCCCGTACTCGACGCGCTGCGGCGGTATCACGACGAAGGAGAACTGTCCTTCACACCCCCCGGGCACAAACAGGCGCGCGGCGCCGACCCGCTGGCCCGGGTGACGCTGGGGGCGGGGGTGTACCGCTCCGACCTCCTGGCGTCCGGCGGCCTGGACGACCGGCGCATGCGGGGGAACGTCCTCAAGCGGGCCGAGGAGCTGATGGCGGACGCGGTCCGCGCCGAGCACACGTTCTTCACCACCTGCGGCAGCTCCCTCTCCGTGAAGGCGGCGATGCTGGCGGTGGCGGGACCGGGCGAGAAACTCGTCGTGGGCCGCGACGCGCACAAGTCCGTGATCTCCGGGCTCGTTCTCGCCGGGATCCATCCGGTCTGGGTCGACCCCCGGTGGGACCTGGAGCAGCGCATCGCCCACGCACCCGGCGCGGAGGCCTTCGAGGAGGCCCTCACCCGGCATCCCGACGCGAAGGGAGCCCTGGTCACCAGCCCGACGCCGTACGGCAGCTGCACCGACCTCGGACGCATCGCGGAGGTCCTGCACGCCCGCGGCCTGCCCCTCGTCGTGGACGAGGCGTGGGGCGCGCACCTGCCGTTCCACCCCGAGCTGCCGTCCTGGGCGATGGACGCCGGTGCCGACGTGTGCGTGACGAGCATCCACAAGATGGGCAGCGGTCTGGAGCAGGGCTCCGTGTTCCACCTCCAGGGCGACCTGATCGAGGCGGAGTTCCTCCGGTCGCGCGCCGACCTGTTCGGCACCACGAGCCCCTCCGTGCTGATCTACGCGGGGCTCGACGCCTGGCGGCGGCAGATGGCTCTGGAGGGTGAGCGCCTGCTCGGCGAGGCCCTCGACCTCGCGTCCGACGTGCGCTCGGCCGTCGAGAAGATCCCCGGCCTGCGAGTTCTCGGCCACGAGGACTTCGTGGGCACCGGTCTGTCGGTCGACTTCGACCCGCTGCCCGTGGTCGTGGACGTCACCGGCCTCGGCACGACGGGCTACCGTGCCGCCGACTGGCTGCGGCGGGAGCACCGGATCGACATGCATCTCGCCGACCACCGGCGGATCAGCGCCCAGCTCACGTACGCCGACTCCCCGGCGACCACGGATCCGCTGCTGGAGGCGCTGCGCGACCTGGCCGACCACGCCGGCGAACTGGCCGCCGACGTCCCCGACATGGTCGTACCGGCCGGCCCGCAGATGCGGCTCGAACAGGCGGTGCGGCCCCGGGACGCCTACTTCGGCCGGGCGGAGCCGGTCCCGGTCGAGCGGGCCGCAGGCCGGGTCTCCGCGGAGATGATCACGCCGTACCCGCCGGGCATCCCGGCCGTGCTCCCGGGCGAGCGGCTCACCGAGCCGGTGCTGGAGTACCTCCGCACCGGCCTGGAGGCGGGCATGAACCTGCCGGACGCGGCCGACCCGGAGCTGCGCACCGTCCGCGTCTGCCGGTGACCGGCCCAGGACACCGGTGACCGGCGCCGGAGCACGCACCGACGCCGGGCAGGGACCCCCGCCCGGCGTCGGCCGCCGGGTCAGGCGGCCGGTCCCACCGCTTCCACCGCCGGGGTCCGCAGGACCCGCCGGGCCGTCGCCAGGACGGTCCCCAGCGTGGCGGCCGCGGCGACAGCGACGATCAGCGGCCAGATGCCCGCGCCCCCGTCCGGCAGGGCCGAGCCGGTGCGGACGAGGGTGAAGGGCACGATCCCGGCGAGGCCGGCGGCCGTACCGAGCACGACACCCGTCACGGTCAGGATCACACCCTCGACGCCGACCGCCCCGAGCACCTGCCCCGGTGTCGCCCCGGCGAGGCGCTGCCGGCCGAACTCCCCGGTGCGGAAGGCGGTCGCCGCGTACAGCGAGTTGACCAGCATGACGCAGCAGAAGACCACGATGATGCCGACCACCACGAGGTTGAGCGTCTCCAGGTTCTTCGCGTCGATCGATGCGGGGACGCCGGACGCCTCGACGGCGTCGCTCTCGACCGCCTGCATGTGGAGCGTCGCCGTCGCCATCCCGGTGAACATGATCAGCGGCATCAGGACGTTCGACAGCTCGGCGGCCCGGCGGCGCAGGGTGCGCACGGCGAGGTAGCCGCTCGCGCCCGGCAGCCGCAGCCGGTCCAGGATCCCGGCGAGCAGTCGCGGCGAGAGGAGCGCGAACCCGACCGAGAGCAGGATCGCCCCGTAGGCCGGCGGGGCCATCAACGCGGCGTCGGACGCGTGCAGCGCAAAGGTGGAGCAGACGGCCGCCGTCCCCACCGCGAGGGCGGCGACCGCGGCGGACGTCCGCACCCAGCCGCCGCGCGGCCGGCGCTCGCGCGCCGCACGCCGCACCGCGAGGAACGCGGCCCCCGCGGACGCGGACACGGTGATCCAGAGCCCCGACATGAGCGCGACCGGCCCGAAGGAGGGGTCCACCGAATCGGCCACCTGACCGCTGTCCCGGAACACGCCGAGCAGAGCCCGTCCACCGAGCATCGCCGGACCGATCGCCAGCACCACGCCCAGCACGGCCACGGCCACGGACTCGCCCACGACCATCCGCGCGATCTGCCCCGGCGTCGCCCCCGAGCAGCGCAGCAGTTCCATCTCGGCGCCGCGCATGCGGACGTTGACCGTCAGCGTCGAGGCGACCGCGAAGAAGACCAGCAGGGTGCCGTACCCGCCGACGACGCTCGCCGCGGTCGTCAGCGACTCGGCGCTCACCGAGTCGACGCCCGGCCGGCCTGCGGTGTCGTACAGCGAGTGGAAGGTCATGACGACCACCGCGCCGAGGAAGGCGGACAGCAGTGTCGCGGTGAGGCGCCCGGGGTGCCGCCGGACGGACCGCAGGGCCAGAGCGAACACGGCTCACACCCCCGTCGTCATGTCGTCGCCCAGGTGCGCCAGGCGCTCGGCGACCGTGTCCACCGTCGGCGCGAGCAGCTCGCCCGCGAGCCGGCCGTCGGCGAGGAACACGACCGAGTCGGCGTACGAAGCCGCCACCGGGTCGTGGGTCACCATGACCACCGTCCGGCCGTGCACCCGTACCGCGTCCCGGAGCAGCCGCAGGACCTCGTGCGCACTGCGCAGATCCAGCGCGCCGGTCGGCTCGTCCGCGAAGATCACCCGGGGCTCGGTGACCAGCGCCCGCGCGATGGCCACCCGTTGCCGCTGGCCGCCGGACAACTGGTCGGGCAGCCGGCCGAGCAGGTCGCCGAGCCCGACCGCCGTCAGGATCTCGCGCGCCCTCCGCCGGTCCACGCGCCGCCCGGCGAGACGCAGCGGGAGCACCGTGTTCTGCGCCACGGTGAGCGTGTCCAGCAGGTTGTACTGCTGGAAGACGAAGCCGATCCGGCTGCGGCGGAACCGGGTCAGCTCGGCCTCGCCCGCTCCCGTCATCTCGGCGCCGTCGACCACCACGAGGCCGCTGTCGGGCCGGTCCAGGCCCGCCGCGCACCGCAGCAGCGTGGACTTGCCGGATCCGGACGGTCCCATCACCGCGGTGAAGGTGCCGCGCGCCAGGCTCAGCGTCACCCCGTCCAGGGCGGTCACGGCGCCCGCGTCGCTGCCGTACGTCCTGGTGACCCCGACCAGGCGCAGCGCCTGCGCGTTCGGCTCCGAGTCGTGCGTCCGTCGCGCTGTCCGGCGAAACATCGTCATCACTCTCCGTCCGGCACGCCCTGTGCCCCGGAGACGACGCTACGAAGACGCGACCCGGACCACACGGGGCGCAGAACCCGTATCGGGGGGTGTACCCAGCGCCACCTGCCCCCGGGGCCCGCACCCCTCCCGCCCCGCCACCACCGGCGGCTTGCCCGGACGCCGTCGCGGACGAACCGGGCGCCGCCCGGCACCTCTCGCCCTACGGTGAGATCGTCAGCGAGTGGACGGTAGGCGGGACGACGATGACCCACCGCGTGGAGATCCCCGTGCGGCGCACCGCGCGGGCCCCTCGGACGCACCGGGTGGTCACTCCCCGCTCACCAGCACCACCTCGAGGGTGCGCGGACCGTGCACCCCCTCGACCCGGTCGAGCTCGATGTCACTGGTCGCCGAGGGGCCGGAGATCCAGGTCAACGGCCGTGCCGGATCGAGGCGTTCGAGGCCCTGCGGGACGGAGGAGACGACCTGGTCGGGCACCCTTACGACGCAGATGTGGTGGTCGGGGACCAGGGTGATCCGGCGGCGTCCCTGGTCCGGGCCGCCGTCCAGCACGATGGTGCCCGTCTCGGCGATCGCCACCGCGCAGCCCGTGACGACGCTGTCGACCCGGTCCAGCTCCTGCGCGGTGCCGACGGCACGGTCGTGGATCCGAACCGGATCGGCGGCCGACATCCACGCGGGGGGCAGCCCCGGCGGCACGAGGACCTGCCGCGAGCCCCGTTCGGCGAGCAACCGCATGATCAGGTACGGAAGTTCCTCCGGGTCGCTGCGGTGCACGCGTGCCCGGTAGTCCGTCAGATTCTCGGCCAGCAGATCCACCGTCTCCGCGACGCTCCGCCCGCCGTGTTCGCGCAGATAACCCCGTTCGACGGCCCGTTCGTAGGGGGTGTCGTCCGGACGCACGTCGGCGATCGCGCGCCGTACCCGGCCCAGGATCAGGTCCCTGCTGCTCACGTGGTGTCCTTTCCGCCGTGCGTGCGCTGCCACCAGTCGCGGAACGGTTCGGCGGGCACCGCCGGCAGATCGCGGGTGGCACTCCACGCCCGGCCGGGACCGGGCAGCGTCCGCGGATGGAGGCGGCGGGTGCGTGCGGCCAGCCGCTGGCCCGTGCGCAGCGCGCCCGGGTGGGCGAAGGTCCACCGTGCCGCGCGCATGGCCGCCCGCTCCGCGGCGTGCCCCTTCGCCGGCTTCAGGACGACCTTGGCGCCCTCGCGGGTCACCACACCGCCCTCGACCACCCGTTCCCGCAGGTGCACCAGCACCTCGGGGATGTCGATCGCCACCGGGCAGACGTCGTAGCAGGCGCCGCACAGCGAGGAGGCGTACGGCAGTGACGCGTCGATCTCGCTCCCGGTGCCGCGCAGTTGAGGGCTGAGGATCGCGCCGATCGGGCCCGGGTACACCGAGCCGTACGCGTGGCCGCCGGCCCGCTCGTACACCGGGCAGACGTTGAGGCAGGCGGAGCAGCGGATGCAGCGCAGGGCCTGCCGGCCGACCTCGTCGGCGAGCGTGTCGGTACGGCCGTTGTCGAGGAGGACCAGGTGGAAGGCGCGCGGGCCGTCGGCGTCCGTGGTGCCCGTCCACGTCGAGGTGTACGGGTTCATGCGCTCGGCCGTCGAGGAGCGGGGGAGGGTCTGGAGGAACACCTCCAGGTCCCGCCAGGTCGGCACGATCTTCTCGATGCCGACGACCGAGATCAGCGTCTCGGGCAGGGTGAGGCACATCCGGCCGTTGCCCTCGGACTCCACGACCACCAGGGTGCCGGTCTCGGCGACCATGAAGTTGGCGCCGGAGATGCCCACCTTGGCCCGCAGGAACTTCTCACGCAGATGGAGGCGGGCGGCCTCGGCGAGTTCGGCGGGCGTGTCGGTGAGGCCCTCGGGTGCCGGGCGGCCCCACTCGCTCATCTCACGGGCGAAGATCTCGCGGATCTCCCCGCGGTTGCGGTGGATGGCCGGGACCAGGATGTGCGAGGGGCGGTCCTTGCCCAACTGGACGATCAGCTCGGCGAGATCGGTCTCGTAGGCGCGGATGCCCTCGGCCTCCAGCGCCTCGTTCAGCCCGATCTCCTGGGTGGCCATCGACTTGACCTTGACGACCTCGCTCTCGCCGGTCGCCTTCACCAGGTCCGCGACGATCCGGTTGGCCTCGTCGGCGTCGACGGCCCAGTGCACGGTGCCGCCGGCCGCCGTCACCGCCGCCTCCAACTGCACCAGATATCGGTCGAGATGACGGAGCGTGTGGTCCTTGATCTGCTTGCCCGCCTCGCGCAGGGCCGCCCAGTCGTCGAGTTCGGCGACCGCGTGCGCACGCTTGGCGCGGATCGTGTGGGTGGCGTGGCGCAGGTTGCCGCGCAGGGTGGGGTTGTTGACGGCCTCGTGCGCGGCCCGGGGGAAGGCCGGCATGCCGACGAAGGTCCCGCTCATACCAGGGGCTCCTCTTCGGTGCTCGCCAGGATCTCCGCGATGTGCACCGGACGCATCGCCGTCCCGAGCCGGGTCATGGTGCCGCCGATGTGCATCAGGCAGGAGTTGTCGGCGGCGCACAGCACCTCCGCGCCCGTCGACGCGGCGTGCCGCACCTTGTCCGCGCCCATGGCCGCGGAGACGTCGGCGTTCTTCACCGCGAAGGTGCCGCCGAAGCCGCAGCACTCCTCCGCCCCGGGCAGCTCGCGCAGTTCGAGTCCCTTCACGGCCGTCAGGAGGCGGCGCGGGCGGTCGCCGAGGCCGAGGCTGCGCAGACCGTGGCAGGTCGGGTGGTACGTCACCGTGTGCGGGTAGAAGGCGCCGACGTCGGTCACACCGAGGACGTCGACGAGGAACTCGGTGAGTTCGTACGTCTTCGGCACCACCGGGGCCAGGGTCGCCGCGAGGCCTCCCCCGCGGCCCTCCGCCCGTGCCCGCTCACCCATCCGCGGGTACAGCTCGCGGACCATCGCGCCGCACGACCCCGAGGGCGTCACGATCGCCTCGTACGCCCCGAAGACGTCGGAGAAGTGCCGGGCCATCGGCTCGGCCCCGTGACGGTAGCCGGTGTTGTAGTGGGCCTGTCCGCAGCACGTCTGCGCCATCGGGAAGTCGACGTCGACGCCCAGTCTGGTCAGCAGTTTCACCACGGCGCGCCCCGTGTCCGGATAGAGCGTGTCGTTGACACAGGTCAGGAACAGGGCGACACGCATCGCGGCTCCTCGGGGTCGGTCGTCGGATGGATGCTGGGTCCCCCACACGCGCTCAGCGTAATGGGGGGTGGGTCGGCGGGCGCGGAGCGGAAGGGGTCTCTCACCGGCCGGCGAGGCGGCTCTCCGCCGCGCGCCATGCCGCCGGGTCGCCGCCGGGCTCGTACCGCACCAACGGCTGGGTGCGTACGAGGAGTTCGCGCATGGCCGCCAGGTCGCCGACCAGGCCCTGGGCGCGGGCCTGGACGAGGACGTTGCCGAGGGCCGCCGCCTCGGACGGCCCCGCCACGACCGGCAGGCCGCAGGCGTCCGCGGTGAGCCGGCACAGCAGGGCGTTGCGGGTGCCGCCGCCGACGATGTGCACCACGTCGACCGGGTGGTCGGCGAGCGCCTGCGCCTCGGTGACGGCCCGCCGGTGGGCGAGCGCGAGGGAGTCGAGGATGCAGCGGGTGATCTCCGCCCGCGACCCGGGCACGGGCTGGCCGGAGTCCCGGCACGCCTCCGCGATCCGGGCGGGCATCCGGCCCGGCGCGAGGAACGCCGCGTCGCCCGCGTCGACGACGGAGCGCAGCGACGGCACCTCGGCCGCTTCCCGCAGCAGTCCCGCCAGGTCCGGGCCGCCCCATTCGCGTACGCACTCCTGGAGCAGCCACAGGCCCATGATGTTCCGCAGGTAGCGGACCGTGCCGTCCAGTCCCAGTTCGTTGGTGAAGTTGGCCGCGCGGCTCGCCTCGGTGAGGACCGGCGCCGGAAGCTCCAGGCCCGCCAGGGACCAGGTGCCGGTGCAGATGTAGGCGAAGCGCTCGCCCGTCGCGGGGACGGCCGCCACCGCGGAGGCGGTGTCGTGCGAGGCGACGGTGGTCACCGGGACGGGGCCGGTCAGCCCCGTCTCCTCCAGGACGTGCGGCCGCAGCACGCCCGCCGGGTCGCCGGGGCGGCGCAGCGGAGCGAAGAGCTTCAGGTCGATGCCGAGCCGTTCCGCCAGCTGGTGGGACCAGTCGCGGGTGCGGGGGTCGATCAGCTGGGTGGTCGAGGCGTTCGTCAGCTCCGTGCCCGCCTCGCCGGTGAGCCAGTAGGTCAGCAGATCGGGGATGAGCAACAGCCGCGCGGCGTGGGCGAACTGGGCCGACGACCGAGCCGCCGTCAGCTGGTACAGGGTGTTGAAGGGCGCGTACTGCAGTCCGGTCGCCGCGTAGAGCTCGGCGGCGGGCACGGTCGCCCACACCTGTTCCGCGACGCCCTCGGTGCGGGCGTCGCGGTAGTGCACCGGGTTGCCGAGCAGCGCACCGTCCGCGTCGAGCAGACCGTGGTCCACCGCCCAGCCGTCGATGCCGACGGAGTCGACCTGCCCCGCGGCCCGCAGGCCGTCCAGGACACCCGCGTACAGGCCGAGGACGTCCCAGCGCAGGCCCTCCGGGACCCGGACCGGCCGGTTGGGGAAGCGGTGCGCCTCGGTGAGCGCCAGTGAGCCGGGTCCCACGCGGCCGACCATGACGCGCCCGCTGGACGCGCCGAGGTCGACGGCGGCGTACGCGCGCACGGCCGTCACCGCAGGAAGGCGGCGGCGACGCCGGCGTCGACCGGGACGTGCAGACCGGTGGTGTGGGTCAGGTCGCCGCCGGTGAGGGCGAACACCGCGTTCGCGACGTGCTCCGGCAGTACCTCCCGCTTGAGGATGGTCCGCTGGGCGTAGAACTCGCCGAGCTTCTCCTCCTCGATGCCGTACGTGGCGGCGCGCTGCGCGCCCCAGCCGCCCGCGAAGATCCCGGAGCCGCGCACGACACCGTCGGGGTTGACGCCGTTGACCCGGATGCCGTGTTCGCCCAACTCGGCGGCCAGCAGGCGGACCTGATGGGCCTGGTCGGCCTTGGTGGCGGAGTAGGCGACGTTGTTCGGGCCGGCGAAGACCGCGTTCTTGGAGGCGATGTAGACGATGTCGCCGCCCAGCCGCTGGCGGATCATCACCCGGGCCGCCTCACGGGACACCAGGAAGGAACCGCGGGCCATGATGTCGTGCTGGAGGTCCCAGTCGCGGGCCGTGGTCTCCAGGAGCGGCTTGGAGATGGAGATGCCCGCGTTGTTGACGACGAGGTCGACTCCTCCGAAGGCGAGCACCGCCGTCCTGAAGGCCTCGGCGATCTGCTCCTCCGAGGTCACGTCCACGGCCACGGCGACGGCCCTGTCGGGGCCGCCCAGCTGCTCGGCGACCTCGGCGGCGCCCTCGGCGTTCAGGTCCGCGACCACCACACAGGCACCCTCGGCGACCAGCCGCTCGGCGATGGCCCTGCCGATGCCGCTGCCGGCGCCCGTCACGAGCGCCACCCGGGCGGCGAGCGGCTTCGGCTTCGGCATCCGCCGGAGCTTGGCCTCCTCCAGCGCCCAGTACTCGATGCGGAACTTCTCCGACTCCTCGATCGGCGCGTAGGAGGAGACCGACTCGGCCCCGCGCATCACGTTGATCGCGTTGACGTAGAACTCGCCGGCCACCCGCGCGGTCTGCTTGTCCTTGCCGAAGCTGAACATGCCGACGCCGGGCACCAGCACGATCGCCGGGTCCGCGCCGCGCATCGCGGGGGAGTCGGCGTCGGCGTGCCGGGCGTAGTAGGCCGCGTACTCCTCCCGGTACCCGGCGTGCAGCTCGTGGAGGCGGGCGACCGCCTCGTCCAGGGGGGCCGACGGCGGCAGGTCGAGGACGAGCGGCCTGACCTTGGTCCGCAGGAAGTGGTCGGGGCAGGAGGTGCCGAGGGCGGCCAGGCGAGGGTGCTCCGCGCCGGCCAGGAAGTCCAGGACGACGTCGGAGTCGGTGAAGTGGCCGACCTGGGGACGGTCCTCGGAGGCGACGGCGCGGACGTACGGTGCGAGAGCCGCGGCGCGTTCCCGGCGCTCGGCGTCGGGCAGTGCCCGGTATCCCTCCAGGACGGGGCCGAACGGCTCGGCCTTTCCGCGCTCCGCGAGGAACGTCTCCGCGGTGCGGATGATGTGCAGGGAGTTGCGCTCGCACTCCTCCGCTGTGTCGCCCCACGCGGTGATGCCGTGGCCGCCGAGGACGCAGCCGACGGCCTGCGGGTTGGCCTCCTTGACGGCCGCGATGTCGAGACCGAGCTGGAAGCCGGGACGCCGCCACGGCACCCACACCACACGGTCGCCGAAGCACTCCGCCGTGAGCTTCTCGCCGTCGGCCGCGCAGGCGAGCGCGATGCCCGAGTCGGGGTGCAGATGGTCGACGTGCGCCGCGTCCACGAGACCGTGCATCGCGGTGTCGATGGACGGGGCCGCTCCCCCCTTGCCGTGCAGGCAGTAGTCGAACGCGGCGACCATCTCGTCCTCGCGCTCCACCCCCGGGTACACGCCGGTCAGCGCGCGCAGCCGGTCCAGGCGCAGCACCGCGAGCCCGGACTCGGTGAGGGTGCCGAGGTCGCCGCCCGACCCCTTGACCCACATCAGCTCGACGTCGCCGCCGGTGACGGGGTCGGTCTCGCTGCCCTTGGCGGACGTGTTGCCGCCCGCGTAGTTCGTGTTGCGGGGGTCGGCGCCGAGCCGACGCGACCGAGCCAGCAGAGCGGCGGCTTCGGGATGGGGTGCCATGTTCCGTTCCTTAGGAGAGAGGGAGAGGAGTGCGCGGGCCGTACGAAAGCCGAGCGACGCGCCCGGGAGCCGTCCGGCCCGCCAGTGGCGAAGGGCTGCGCCCACCGGACCGGCTTCGTCAGGGGCGGACGGCCGGCGGTGCCGGCCCGGCCCCGTCGGGGCGGAGGGGTGGCGGTGTCGGGCCGGCCCCGTCAGGCACGCAGGGGTCGCGGCGTGGCCGGACCTGGTCGGAGGCCGAGGAGTCGCGGTGTCGGGCCGGAGCCCATCGGGGACGGAGGCGTAGCGGTACCGGGCCGTGCCCGTCAGGCACGGAGGGATAGGGGTCTCGGGTCGGAGCCCGTCGGGGCGGACGGGCCGCGGTTTCCGGGCCGGCCCCCGCCCGAGACGGACGGGTTGGCGCGCGCCGGGCCGCGCCCCGTCAGGGGCGCGGGGAACTGCGCGACCAGCCCACCCCGACCGGAGGCCCACCACCGGCCGCACCCCGTACGGGGACGGGAACAGCCCTCCGTCCCAGAGCCGCCGACCGACCCCGGACGGACCTCCGTTCCGGAGCCGACCACCGGCCCGGAGGCCGACCATCCACCCGGAGGAGGCAGAGGCCCCCGGGGACGGGGACGACAAGGCCCCCCGGGGCCGGCCCGAGCCGGGTTGGGCGGCTACGCCCCCCATCCCGCCTGCCGCCCCCCGACCCGCTCCGCGGCGATCCGCTCCTGCCACCCGGATCGCCTGTACGCGGCGACAGGGTCGGGATCCAGACCGAGCTCCGCACGGACCTCGGCCAGCAGCGGCCGCACGTCCGTGTTGTACGCGTCCATGATCACCGCGTTGGCCTCCAGCACGTGCCCCGACCGCTGGGCATGGTCGAGGGCGGACCTGTCGACGAGCAGGGCCTTCGCCGTGGCCTCCTGGACGTTCATCACGGAGCGGATGATCGCCGGGATCTTGGCCTCGATGTTGTGGCACTGGTCGAGCATGAAGGCGACCTCGGGCGCGAAACCGCCGCCCCGGATCACCTCGTACATGATCCGGAAGAGCTGGAAGGGGTCGGCCGCACCCACCATCAGGTCGTCGTCCGCGTAGAAGCGGGAGTTGAAGTCGAACCCGCCGAGCTTCCCCTCGCGCAGCAGCGTGGCCACGATGAACTCGATGTTGGTGCCCGGCGCGTGGTGCCCGGTGTCGACGACGACCTGCGCCTTGGGGCCGAGCTTGAGGCAGTGCGCGTAGGCGGTGCCCCAGTCGGGGACGTCCGTGGCGTAGAAGGCGGGCTCGAAGAACTTGTACTCCAGCAGCATCCGCTGGTCGTCCCCGAGGCGGGCGCAGACCTCGGCCAGACCCTCGGCGAGCCGGTCCTGACGCTCGCGGATGTCGTCCTGGCCGGGATAGTTCGTGCCGTCCGCGAACCACAGCTTCAGGTCCTTGGACCCCGTCGCGTCCATGACGTCGACGCAGCCGAGCAGGTGGTCGACGGCCTTGCGGCGCACCGCGGCGTCGGGATGGCAGATGCTGCCGAGCCTGTAGTCGTCGTCCTGGAAGGTGTTGGAGTTGATCGCGCCGAGCCGCACCCCGCGGTCCTCGGCGTGCTTCGCCAGGGCCGCGTAGTCGTCGACCTCGTCCCAGGGGATGTGCAGGGCCACCGTCGGCGCGGCACCGGTGAACTCGTGCACCTTCGCGGCGTCGTCCAGCTTCTCGCGCGGGTTGCGCGGCACCCCGGGCTGCGCGAACACCTTGAAGCGGGTTCCCGAGTTCCCGTACGCCCACGACGGCGTCTCTACTGCCTGGGTCTTGAGTGCGGCTTTCACCGCGGCGAGCTCGGTCACTTCAGGGCTCCTGTGACTTCGGGTGCGACTTCGGTTCTGAACGACGTTGATATGAAACGATTCAGAAGGTCGAAGTTAGGAGCAGGCCGAAAGGCTGTCAACCCCTGCGGCCAGTACTGCTTTCCGTCATTCGGTCGTGACCTCTGGATATCGAAAATTTCGACCCGCACCCATTGACGTGACCTGCGCTACCTGCCTAACGTCCCGGCAACCTAGTTGAAACCTTTCACGACGTCGTGAGGCCTCCCCGCCCGCGTCGTTGAGGAGCCCACATGACCCTCCGGTCCGACTCGGGTCCGGCCCCCGTGCTGGCGCTCAAGGACATATCGAAGTCCTTCGGCGCCGTACGCGCCCTGCGGGACGTGTCCTTGGAACTCTTCCCCGGCGAGGTGCACGCCCTCGCCGGGGAGAACGGCGCGGGCAAGTCGACCCTCATCAAGACGCTCGCCGGCGTGCACCGACCGGACGCCGGTCAGGTGCTGCTGGACGGGGAACCCACCGTCTTCCACGGCCCCGCCGACGCCCGCGACGCGGGCATCGCCGTGATCTACCAGGAACCCACGCTCTTCCCCGACCTGTCGATCGCCGAGAACATCTTCATGGGCCGCCGCCCCCGGCGCAGCCTCGGCCGCATCGACCACCGAGCCACCCACGCCGCGACGCTGGCCCTCATGAAGCGCCTCGGGGTCGAGCTCGACCCCGACCGCCCGGCCCGCGGCCTCTCCATCGCCGACCAGCAGATCGTCGAGATCGCCAAGGCGCTCTCCTTCGACGCCCGCGTCCTGATCATGGACGAGCCGACCGCCGCCCTCACCGGCAGCGAGGTGGCGCGCCTCTTCGGCGTCGTGCGCACCCTGAGCGAGCAGGGCGCGGCGGTGCTGTTCATCTCCCACCGCCTGGAGGAGATCTTCCGGATCTGCACGCGGGTCACGACCCTGCGCGACGGCGCCCGGATCGCGAGCGAACCGCTGGACGGCATGACCGAGGACGACCTGGTGCGCCGCATGGTCGGCCGCGACCTCGACGAGCTCTATCCCAAGCAGGACGTCCGCGCGGGCGACGTCGCCCTGAGCGTACGGCGGCTGACCCGCGAGGGTGTCTTCACCGATGTCTCCTTCGACGTCCGCCGCGGCGAGATCGTCGGTCTCGCCGGGCTCGTCGGAGCCGGACGCACCGAGGTCGCCCGCGCCGTCTTCGGCGTCGACCGCTGGGACGCCGGCGAGGTGGAGGTCGACGGCCGGGAGCTGGCGAACGGCGCCCCCTCCACCGCGATGGCCGCGGGCCTCGCCCTGGTTCCCGAGGACCGGCGTGCGCAGGGGCTGGTGATGGACATGTCGATCGAGCGCAACATCGGCCTCACCGGACTGCGGTCGACGGTCAGGGCAGGCCTGATGGACCGGGGCGCCGAACGCAGCCGGTCGCTGGACTGGGCCGTGCGGCTCCAGGTCAAGTACGCGCGGATCGCGGACGCCGTCGGCACCCTGTCGGGCGGCAACCAGCAGAAGGTCGTCCTCGCCAAGTGGCTCGCCACCGGACCCAAGGTGCTCATCGTCGACGAGCCCACCCGCGGCATCGACGTGGGCACCAAGGCCGAGGTGCGCCGGCTGCTCTCGCAGCTCGCCGCCGACGGGGTCGCCGTCCTGATGATCTCGTCCGACCTGCCCGAGATCCTCGGCATGGCCGACCGCGTGCTCGTGATGCACGAGGGACGGCTCACCGCAGAGATCCCGCGCTCCGAAGCCACCGAGGAAACCGTGATGGCCGCAGCCACCGGGAGGGCCGCCGCATGACGGTGACCGCACCCAACCCCGCGCCCGCCGCCGAGGTGCCGAAGTCGAGCGGCACCCGGCTGGTCGACCGCGTCTTCAAGATGCGCGAACTCGCCATCCTGGCCGTGTTCCTGGTGATGATCGCCGTCACCCAGACGGGCAACAGCGAGTTCCTGTCCGAACAGGGCATCAAGGACCTGCTGCTGAACGCGACGATCCTGGTGCTCGTCGCCACCGGGCAGTCCCTGGTCGTGATCACCCGGAACGTCGACCTGTCGGTCGGCTCCACCCTCGGCATCAGCGCCTTCGCGGCCGGCACCTATCTGCAGGGCGGCGGCGACTCCGTCGTCGCGATCCTCCTGGCGCTCCTGCTGGGCATCGGCTGCGGACTGGTGAACGGCCTGCTCGTCAGCCTCGGCCAGGTCCCCGCCCTCGTCGTCACCCTCGGCACGCTCTACATCATCCGCGGCATCGACTCCATCTGGGTCGGATCCCGGCAGATCACCGCCGCCAACCTCCCGGACGGATTCATCGACTTCGGCTCCGGCGGCATCTCCGCGGTGCCCTGTCTCGCGCTGATCGCCTTGGCGGTGCTGGTGGCGACGGCGTACTACCTGAAGCACTTCGGCAGCGGGCGCGAGCTGTACGCGCTCGGCTCCAACCCCGAGGCCGCCCGGCTCGCCGGCATCCCCGTCCGCAAGCGGATCCTGGCCGCGTACACCTTCTGCGGGGGCCTCGCCGGACTGGCGGGCGCGCTGTACCTGGCCCGGTTCGGCAACGTGGACTCCGGCACCGGCAACGGCTACGAACTCACCGTCGTCAGCGCGGTGGTGGTCGGCGGCGTCGTCTTCACCGGCGGCTCCGGCAGCGTCTACGGGGCCGCGCTCGGCGCCCTGCTGCTCACCTCTGTCAACAGCATGCTGCCCGCCCTCGGCGTCAGCTCCGTGTGGGTGCTCGCCATCAACGGCATCCTGCTCATCCTCGCCATCGCGGTCGACCGGGTCGTCGCGCTGCGCGTCGCCACCGCCCTGAAGAAGAGGAACGCCCGCCATGGCTGACTCGCCCCTCGCGCGCGCCGTCCGCTGGGACACGGTCGTCGGCGCCCTCCTCATCGTCGTCCTGCTCTTCTCCTTCGGTTTCGTCGACGGGTTCGGCAACGCGCTCAACCTGTCGTTCCTGATCGGCAACACCCTGCCCATCGCGCTGATCGCCCTGCCGATGACCCTGCTCGTGGTCGCCGGCGAGATCGACCTGTCGGTGGCGTCGACGGCCGGACTGTCCGGCGCGGTGATGGGCGCCCTGTGGAACCAGGGCATGTCGATCGAGTCGATCATCCCGGTCTGCCTGCTGCTGGGCGCGGCCTGCGGCCTGGTCAACGGCCTGCTGGTGACCCGGCTCGGACTGCCCTCCCTCGCCGTCACCATCGGAACCCTGGCCGCCTACCGGGGCATCGCGCAGATCGTGCTCGGCTCGGACGCGGTGACCGACTTCCCCACCCAGTACCTGGACTTCGCCGCCGGACGCATCGGGGACACCTTCGTCCCGTACGCCTTCCTGCCCTTCCTGGCGCTGCTCGCGATCGCCGTGGTCGTGCTGCACGCCACCCCGTTCGGACGCTCGCTCTTCGCGGTCGGCGCCAACGAGGAGGCCGCGCGCTTCGCCGGCATCCGCGTCCGCCGGCACAAGCTGCTCCTCTTCGTCGCCACCGGGCTCATGGCCTCGCTCACCGGCATCTTCTGGGCGCTGCACTACGCCAGCGCCCGCTACGACAACGCCACCGGCCTCGAACTCTCCGTCGTCGCCGCCGTACTGCTCGGCGGTATCGACTTCGACGGCGGCAAGGGCACGCTCGGCGGCGCGATCGCCGGCGTCTTCCTGCTCGGCGCACTGCAGAACGTGATGAGCCTCCAGGACGTCTCCGCCCAGTCGCAGATCGTCGTCACCGGCGTGCTGCTCGTCCTCTCCGTGCTCGGCCCCCGGGTCGCACGGCAGATCTCCGTCGCGAGGGCGGGGCGCAGAGCCGCCTCCACTCCGACCGCGGCCTCGTAACCCGTCCCTCTCGTCCCTTCCGCAAAGGACCTCCGCCATGCGCAAGTCATCGACCCGCCGTACCTGTGCGGCCCTTGCCGCCGTCACCTCCCTGGCGCTGGCCGCCACCGCCTGCGGCGGCACCACCAAGGACGACGTCAAGAACGACAGCGGGGCCGCCGCCCCGGCCGGCAAGGCCGACCCCAACGCCGCCACCAAGAAGGGCCTGACGGTCGGCTTCCTGCCCAAGCAGGTCAACAACCCCTACTTCACCTCCGCCGACAAGGGCGGCGAGAAGGCGCTGGAGGAGCTGGGCTCCAGCTACAAGGAGGTCGGCCCGAGCAGCGCCACCGACACCTCCGGCCAGGTGTCCTACGTCAACACCCTCACCCAGCAGCAGGTCGACGCGATGGCCGTGTCCGCCCAGGACCCGGGCGCCCTGTGCACGGCGCTCAAGCAGGCCATGAAGAACAGGATCAAGGTGGTCACCTACGACTCCGACACCAAGGCCGACTGCCGCAACGCCTTCGTCTCCCAGGCCAGTGCCGAGGACCTCGGCCGCACCGAGGTGCAGCTGCTCGCCGAACAGATCGGCTACCAGGGCGAGATCGCGATCCTGTCCGCCGCGCAGACCGCGACGAACCAGAACCTCTGGATCGACTTCATGAAGGACGAGCTGAAGGACCCCAAGTACAAGAACATCAAGCTGGTGAAGGTCGCGTACGGCAACGACGACGCCCAGCAGTCCTTCCAGCAGACCCAGGGCCTGCTCCAGGAGCACCCGAAGCTGGCCGGCATCATCTCCCCGACCACCGTCGGCATCAAGGCCGCCGCCCAGTACCTGTCCGGCTCCAAGTACAAGGGCAAGGTCAAGCTGACCGGCCTCGGCACCCCCAACGACATGCGCAAGTACGTCAAGAACGGCACGGTCGAGGCCTTCGAGCTGTGGGACCCGGCGAAGCTCGGCGAGCTGGCCGCGCGTACGGCCGTGGCGCTGTCCTCGGGTCAGATCACCGGCAAGGAGGGCGAGACCTTCAAGGCCGGTGACATGGGCTCGTACACCATCGGCAAGGACGGCGTGATCAGCCTCGGCAAGCCGACCGTCTTCGACAAGAAGAACATCGACCAGTTCAACTTCTAGCCGGCGGAGGGTTCTTGATGCAGCGGGTGTGCTTTCTGCTGAAGGTCCGTGCGGACCGCCTCGACGAGTACCGCGAGCGGCACGCCATCGTCTGGCCCGAGATGCGCGAGGCGCTCTCGGCCACCGGCTGGCACAACTACTCGCTGTTCCTGCGGGAGGACGGCCTTCTCGTCGGCTACCTGGAGACCGAGGACTTCGCCGCCGCACGGGCCGCCATGGAGGCCACCGACGTCAACGCCCGCTGGCAGGCGGAGATGGCGCCGTTCTTCGAGTCGCCGGACGGCGCCCGTCCCGACGAGGCCATGAAGCCCCTCGCCGAGGTGTTCTACCTCGCCTGACCCGCCGGGCGGCCGCTCACCACGAGCGGCCGCCCGGCGTATCCGCTCGCACCCGCCCGCCTGCCCACCCGCCCCGACACAGGAGCCCCGGACATGAGAAGCCGCACCCTGCCGACGGCGGCCCTCGGCACGGGACGGGCGGCGGGCCCCCCTCGGCGGGGTCCTCGTCCGGCTCGCCTCATGACCACGGATTTCTCCGGGCTCGCGGGTAATGTGAGCCCCTGCCCGCCGCTTCTCGTCGCTCTGGAGGTCCCTGCCTGATGGCCCAGTCGGTGGGTATCAAGGACGTCGCCCGCGCCGCCGGAGTCTCCGTGGGCACGGTCTCGAACGTCATCAACCGCCCGGACACGGTCGCCTCCGAGACCCGGGCCCGCGTCCAGTCCGCGATAGAGCGGCTGGGCTATGTCCGCAGCGAGTCCGCCCGCCAGCTCCGGGCCGGGCGCAGCCGGATCATGGGCCTGCTCGTCCTCGACATGGGCAACCCGTTCTTCGTGGACGTGGCTCGCGGCGCCGAGCGCGCCGCCCGGGAGGCCGGACTCGGTGTCATGGTCTGCAACAGCGCGCAGAGCGCGGGCGAGGAGGCGGACTACCTGTCGCTCTTCGCCGAGCAGCGGGTCCGCGGGGTACTGCTGACACCCGCCGACGCCACCGGCCGCAACATCGCGGCCTTCCGCCGTCACGGCATCCCGTTCGTGCTCGTCGACCGGGTGGCCGAGGGCACCACGGAGTGCTCGGTGTCGGTCGACGACGTGGCGGGCGGCGCCCTGGCCGTACGGCACCTCGTCGACGCCGGTCACCGCTCCATCGCGTACGTGAGCGGACCACCGGGCCTCAACCAGGTCAGGGACCGCCGTACCGGCGCCCTCAACGCGCTCGCCGAAGCCGGTCTGGGCCCCGAGCTGCTGCGCGAGCTGCCCACCGAGCGCCTCGACGTGGCGGCCGGCCGGGACGCGGGCGCCCGCCTCCTCGGCCTCGCCGAGCGCCCGACCGCCGTCTTCTGCGCCAACGACCTGCTCGCCCTCGGCGTCCTGCAGGCCATGTTCGCGGCCGGTGTCGGCGTCCCCGACGACCTCGCGATCGTCGGCTACGACGACATCGAGTTCGCGGCCGCCGCCGCCGTCCCCCTCACCTCCGTACGGCAGCCCGCCGTCACGATGGGCGCCCTGGCGGCGGAACTGCTGCTGGAGGAGACCGAGGCGGAGACCGCTCCCGTCCCGCACGAGCACCGCCGGGTCGTCCTCCAGCCGGAACTGGTCGTACGGCGCTCCAGCCTCGCCGCGCGCTGATCGTCCGTCCGGTTCCGGCCGAACCCGGCACTGAGCGGCCGGTCAGTAACGGTTTCTTGATCCCCGGTCTCGGCCGCGCGCGGAACATGTGCTCAACTGGGACGCGGCCTGGAATCCGTACGTCTCGGGAGCCCTGTTGACCACCAGTTATCGTCAGCCCGGTGTCGTCCTCACCGACCGGCACTTCACCGTGCCGCTCGACCACGACCGTCCGACCGGGGAGAGCATCGAGCTCTTCGCCCGCGAGGTCGTCGCGAGCGACCGGGCGGAGCAGCGGCTTCCCTGGCTCGTCTACCTCCAGGGCGGTCCCGGCTTCGGCGCCAACCGCTTCGTCGGCAGGCAGGCATGGCTGGGCCGCGCCCTGCAGGAGTACCGGGTGCTCCTGCTCGACCAGCGCGGCACCGGTCACTCCACACCCGCCAACCGGCAGACGCTCCCGCTGCGCGGCGGTCCCCGGGAGCAGGCCGACTACCTCACGCACTTCCGCGCGGACTCCATCGTCCGCGACTGCGAGGCCATCCGGCCCGCCCTCACCGGCGGCGAACCCTGGACCGTGCTCGGCCAGAGCTTCGGCGGGTTCTGCACGGTGAACTACCTGTCCACCGCGCCCGAGGGGCTGCGCGCCGCCCTCGTCACCGGCGGCCTGCCCTCCCTCGACGCCCACGCGGACGACGTGTACCGGGCCGCCTACCCGCGCATCGAGCGCAAGGTCGCCGCCCACTACGCGCGCTATCCCCAGGACGTGGAGCGGGCCCGCCGGATCGCCGAGTACCTGATCCGCCACGAGCCGGTCCTGCCGGGCGGCTACCGGCTCACCGTCGAGGCCTTCCAGTCGCTCGGCATCCTGCTCGGCGGCGGCGAGGGCAGCCACCGGCTGCACTACCTCCTGGAGCACGCCTTCGTCCGCACCGCTCAGGGCCCGGCCCTGTCCGACGCGTTCCAGGAGGAGGTCCAAGGCCTCCTGTCGTATGCGGGCCACCCCCTGTACGCGCTGGTCCACGAGGCGGTCTACGCCCAGGACGGCCGTCCCACCGCCTGGTCCGCGGAGCGGGTGCGGGCCGAGTTCCCCCGGTTCGACGCGGCGAAGGCGCTCACGGAGGACGCGCCCCTGCTGTTCACCGGCGAGTCCGTGCACCCCTGGATGTTCGACACCGACCCCGCGCTGCGCCCGCTGCGCGAGACCGCCGAGGAACTGGCCGCCCGCCGGGACTGGAAGCCCCTCTACGACCCGGCCCGCCTCGCCGCGAACGAGGTGCCCGTCGCCGCGGCCGTCTACCACGACGACATGTACGTCGACACCGGCCACTCCCTGCGCACGGCGCGAGCCGTCCGGGGACTGCGTACCTGGGTCACGGACGAGTTCGAGCACGACGGGGTGCGCGCGGGCGGGCCCCGGGTGCTGGACCGGTTGCTGGCCCTGGCCCGCGACGAGGCCTGAGCCGCGGACAGCGGCCCGGCCTGCCGCCGGGCCGCCCGTCCGGATGCGCGGCCCGGCGTCCGGGACCATCCTGGAGACATGTCCGGACGGGCTCCTGTAGTCGTGCATCCGCCGAACGGCACCGGCGGTCGCCGGGTGACCGCACGCGGTGAGATCCTCGGCCTCGCCTTCTCCGACGAGGACGTCGTCGAGTTCCTCGGACGCGCCGGTCTGCCCGACGCCGAGGATCTGCTCGACGATCCCGCGTGGGTGAAATGGCGCGGCGCCGACGCACACCACTACGCAGCGGCATGACGGCGGCCACCTCCCGGCCGGCGGGTCTTCAGAAGGCCGGCCGGACCCCTTAGCCTGCCCTGACGGATCGTCAGGAACCGGTGGAGGGGGAGCGGATGATCGACACCACGCGCACGGACGTCCCACCGGGCGAGGAGCGGCTGCGGCTGGATGTCGAGGACGGGATCGGACTGCTCACGCTCTGCCGCCCGGACAGGCTGAACGCCTGGAGCTGGGAGGCCACCCGCCAGCTCGGCCTGTGCGCCGACCGGATCCGCTTCGACGACTCCGTCCGGGCCGTCCTGGTGCGGGCCGAGGGGCGTGCCTTCTGCGCGGGCATCGACGTGACGGCGCCCGGTGGAGCGATCACCGGCGCCTCCGGTGCGCAGCGCACGCGCAACTACTACGAGGGCATCCGCTGGGCCCACGGGTGCTTCGACGCCTTCGCCCGGTTGCCGCAGCCCGTCGTCGCCGCCGTCCAGGGCTACTGCCTGGGCTTCGGCTTCGAGCTGGCCCTGATGGCGGACGTCCGGGTCGCGGCGTCCGACGCCGTGTTCGCGCTCCCTGAGACGCAGCTCGGGGTCGCGGTCGACGCGGGCGGTGATCTGCGGGTCGCCCGGGAGGCGGGCGCGGGGTGGGCCAAGTTCCTCGCCCTGACCGGACGGCGGATCGACGCGGTCACGGCCGAGCGGCTGCACCTCGTGCAGCGCGTGGTCGGCGTGGCCGAACTCGACGGGGCCGCCCGCGAGGTCGCGGCCGAGATCGCGGCCAACGCGCCGCTCGCCGTCCAGGCCGTGAAGCGCGACATCGACGCGTACGCCGACGCCGGACTCGCCGCGGCCCTCGACCGGACGGCCATGTCGGCCGCGCTCACGCTGACCTCCGACGACGTCCGCGAGGGCTACACCGCGAGGCAGGCCCGGTGCCCACCCCGCTTCGAGGGCCGCTGACCCGCACCTCCCGGCAGGGACAAGGGGCGACGCACCGCGCCGGGCGGGGACGGCGGCGCCGGCCGTCACCCGGTGAAGGGGCCCAGGCCCAGCTGGTCCCGCAGCGGCACGACCGGTGCGCCGACCAGGCCCCGGCGCTGCCAGTTCGCGCCGTCCACGACCAGGGTGTGGCCGGTGATGAACCGTGCGTAGGGCGACGCCAGGAACGTCGCGGCCCACCCGAGTTCGCGTGGTGCCCCGACGCGCAGGGCGGGCTGCCGGGCGTCCAGGCCGTCGGCCCGGCCGAGGGCGCCGCGCACGTCGGCGGTCATGTCCTCGTGCGGCATCAGCCCGGGCACGAGCCCGTTGACCTGGATGCCGTACGGACCCCATTCCACCGCAAGCGTCTCCACCAGGTTCCGTACGCCCGCCTTGGCGGCCGCGCTGTGCGCGAACCCGGGCCCGCCCGTCCAGGCGTACGACGCTCCGACGTCGATGATCGAGCCGGGTGTGCCCGCGGCCAGGTGCCGCCGCGCGAACTCGCGCGACATCAGGAACGTGCCGGTGAGCGTGATGTCGACGACCGACCGCCAGGCGTTGGGCGACATGTCCTCGGCCGGGACCGGGAAGTTGGCCGCCGCGTTGTTCACCAGGACGTCGGGCGGTCCGCAGGCGTCCAGGACCTCGGAGATGCCCGCCGGGTCCCGCACGTCGCACTCGGCCGTCGTCACCCGTCCGCCGAGCGCGGCCAGCTCCTCCCGGGCGGCCCGCAGATGACCGGCGCCGCGGCTGACGATCACCAGATCCGCGCCGAGCCGGGCGAACTCGGCCGCGATCGCCCGCCCGAGCCCCGTCCCGCCCCCGGTGACCAGGACGAGCGAGCCGTCGTACGTACCCGGTGGCAGCGCGTGGGCGCCGGACGGGGGCGGGGCCGGGAGCCCGGGCAGACGGGAGGCGGGGTCGTCCTCGGAAGTGGACACGACCGCCTGCATACCCCCTGCGTCCACAGACCTCCAGAGCCGCGCGCCAACCGCCGCCCGCGCTCGGGTTGCGGACACCGGCTGCGGTGACGCCGGCCGGGTGGGAGCGCGGCGGCCAACGCCGGGCGGGCCGCGCGGACACCGGCGACGGCGGTGCGGGTCGGTGCGGTCGGGGGATTGGCGGGAGCGTGGCGCCCAGCCCCGGCGGCCCGTGTGGACACCGGTGACGGCGTTGCGCGCGGTGGGACGGCCGCAGCGCGTTGGCGGCCGACGTCCGGCGCACGCTGCCGGGCATCCCGCCACGAGCCCCGGTCGAGGTGCGGGCCGGTGCGGGCCGGGGGCCGGGTGGGAGTGCGGCGGCCACGTCCGGGCGGGCCGCGCGGACACTGGCGACGGCGGTGCGGGTCGGTGCGGTCGGGGGATTGGCGGGAGCGTGGCGCCCAGCCCCGGCGGCCCGTGTGGACACCGGCGACGGCGTTGCGCGCGGTGGGACGGCGGCAGCGCGTTGGCGGCCGACGTCCGGCGCATGCTGCCGGGCATCCCGCCACGAGCCCCGGTCGAGGTGCGGGCCCGCAGGTCAGTAGGGTTGCGGGCATGCGCGAAGAGAGCGGGACGAACGAGGACGTGCGCCGGGAACTGCGGGCGGACTGCGCCCGGTGCTTCGGTCTGTGCTGTGTCGCGCTGCCCTTCTCCCGCTCGGCGGACTTCGCGATCGACAAGAAGGCCGGGACCCCCTGCCCGAACCTGGAGACCGACTTCCGGTGCGGCATCCACACCCGCCTGCGGCCGGCGGGATTCACGGGCTGCACGGTCTACGACTGCTTCGGCGCCGGCCAGCAGGTCTCGCAGGTCACCTTCGGCGGCCGGGACTGGCGCTCGGGACCGCCCGAGCGTGCCCGGCGGATGTTCGACGTGTTCCCGGTGGTACGCCAGCTCCACGAACTGCTCTGGTATCTGAACGAGGCGCTCTCGCTGCCGGCCGCCCGTCCGGTCCACGCCGACCTGCGCCGCCTGCTCGACGAGACCGAGCGGCTCACGGGGCTCGGCCCCGAGGAGCTCGGCCGGCTGGACGTGGGCGTGCACCGGCAGCAGGTCAACGAGCTGCTGCTGCGGACGAGCGACCTCGTGCGCGCGGGTGCGCGGGGCAGGCGGAAGGACCGGCGCGGCGCCGACCTGATGGGCGCCCGCCTCAGGGGCGCCGACCTGGCGGGGGCCTCGCTGCGCGGCGCCTACCTGATCGCCGCCGATCTCACCGGTGCCGACCTGCGGGGAGCGGACCTGATCGGCGCCGACCTGCGGGACGCCGACCTCACCGACGCCGATCTGACCGGCGCCTTCTTCCTCACCCAGCCCCAGCTGAACGCGGCCAGGGGCAGCGCCGGCACCAGGCTGCCGGCGTCAGTCACCCGCCCCGGCCACTGGGCGGCGGTCCGCTGACGGCGCCGGCGCTACGGGCGTCCGGCGGCCCAGGCGCAGCCGCAGCCCGTCCGGCATCAGCGTGAGCCGCTCGGCCACCCGCAGCCGGTACCCCGGTGCGGGCAGCAGCTCGTAGCGGCGCAGCAGCAGCCCCAGCACCAGCGTCGCCTCGTGCAGGGCGAACTGGCGGCCGATGCAGGCCCGTGCCCCGGTGCCGAACGGCTTGAAGGTGTGCGCGGGCCGGGCGCGTACGGCCTTGGCGTCGAAGCGGTCCGGGTCGAACCGTTCGGCGTTTTCACCCCACACCTCGGGGTCGCGGTGCATCATCGCCGTCAGGACCAGGGCCCACGCGCCCTTTCGCATCGGGTGGACACCGCCGAGCACGGTGTCCTCGCGGGCCTCGCGTGCGAAGGCGGGCGCCGTCGGCCACAGCCGCAACGCCTCGTCGAGGACCCGGCGCACGTACCGCAGCCTGGCCACCTGGTCGTAGGCGGGCCGGGCGGTGTCGCCCCACACGCGGTCCACCTCCGCCCGGGCGCGGGCGGCGACGTCCGGGTGGAGGGAGAGGTAGTGCAGGGCGAAGGAGAGCGCGCCCGAGGTGGTCTCGTGACCCGCGATCAGGAAGGTGATCACCTGCCGGCGGACATTCTCCGGCGCCAGCCGCTCGCCGGTAACCGGGTGGGACGTCTCCAGCATCCGGTCCAGCAGGTCGCCGTCGCCGCTCGTGGTGCGGCGGGCCGCCACGACCGCGTCGACCGTGCGGTTCAGGTAGGCCATGTCGGCCTCGTTGCGGCGGCTCGCGCGCCGCAGCAGGACGGGCGCCAGGGGCGCGGGGACGACGTTGCGGCGCTGCGCATGGCTCAGCGTGCCCACCATTGCGTCCACGAAGGGGTGGGGGCGGGAGCGATCGAAGGAACCGAAGTCGTGACCGAAGCCGGTGCGGGAGATCGTCTCCAGCGTCAGCTTGGTCATGTCGCCGGGGACGTCCACGGCGTGCCCGGCTTCCCGGGCCCGGTCCCAGCGGTCCACCAGCCGCTCCGTCACGGCCAGCATCATCGGGTGGTAACCCTCCATGGCCTCCCGGCTGAAGCCCGGCGCCAGTACGTCGTGCGCGAGCTGCCAGTTGGGTTCGTGGTTGTACGCCGTGAACAGCCCGTCGCCCGCCACCGGGCGGAGGTTGGCGACGCCGAGGCCCACGTGCTTGGCGAACCGCGACTCGTCGGCCAGTTCGGCGGCCGGCCGGGCACCTCCGACGAAGACGATCTCGTTGCCGAAGGCCTTGCGCCGGAAGACGGGCCCGAGCCGGCGCCCGAAGCGCAGCGAGTCCTGCACGGGCGTACGGACGTTGGCGCCGATCACGTCGCCGATCAGCGGGATCCGGAGCGGCGGGCGCGGTATCCGGTGCAGCTCCGGCCAGCCCAGCTCGGCGCTGCGGAACCCCTTGGGCAGCGCCGCCCCCGTCGTCTGCGCCATCGCGCCATCTCCCTTGTGCCTGCGGTGGGTTGAGCCCGCCCGCGCCCTGTTGTACGTGGGTTCAATAGCGCATCCCAGTGTGGTCCCGTTGTTGAACCGGCGTCAAGTAAAGTGCGGGCATGGCCGGGAAGCAGGGGGAGCGGACGGAGCGCACGCGTCGACGGCTCAGCACCGAGGAGCGCCGGGAGCAGCTGCTGTCGGTCGGGGCGCGCCTGTTCTCGGAGAGCCCCTACGACGACGTCTGGATCGAGCAGGTCGCCGAGATCGCCGGCGTCTCGCGCGGGCTGCTCTACCACTACTTCCCGACGAAGCGGGACTTCTTCGCGGCCGTCGTCGAGCGGGAGAGCGGGCGCATGCTGCGGATGACCGCCGCGGTGCCCGGCGTTCCGGTGCGCGAGCAACTCGCGGCCGGCCTCGACACGTTCCTCGGCTACGTCGAGGAACACGCGCACGGCTTCCGTGCCTTTCATCGAGCCGACGCCGCGGGCGACCAGGCCGTGCGGAAGGTCTACCAGCGGGCGCTCGCCGCCCAGGAGCAGCAGATTCTCGAAGCGCTCGCGGCGGACCCGGAACTGGGCTGGGATCCGGAGGGCCGTCCTGAGCTGCGGATCGCCGTGCGCGGGTGGCTGGCCTTCACCACCGCCGTCTGCCTGGAGTGGCTCCGGGAGGCGCAGGTGTCGCGGGAGCAGGTCCGGGAGCTGTGCGCCCGGGCGCTGCTGGGCGCGATCGCCGCCTGAACGCCCCCCCCGGGAGGGGTCGCCCGATCGGCACCGTGGGGCGCCGTCCGGGGAGGTCGCCACGCGAAGAAGGCACGCACAAGGAGGTCGCGGCCCGCGGCCTGGTTGGCGCGCACTCCGATCTCCGATAAGTTAGGCAAGGCTTACCTAAGGAGGTTTGGGATGCGTGATCGTCACACCTGGGCGGCAGCGCCCGCCGCGGCCCAACGTGCCCGCTCGGTGCTCGCCGCGGCCTGGTCCTGCGCGGTGACCGCGGAGGGCGGCAGGGAGGAGTTCGTCGGCGCGCACACCGTGACCGCCGACGGCCGGGTGCTGCTGCACGTGCCGGAGGACAGCACGCTCGTCGCGGCCGCGATCTGTGCCCCGCGCGGGGAGCCGTCCGCCGTGCTGGAGTTCGCCGACGTCGCGCCCGTCCCGGTCCGGAACCGGATCCGGGCCCGGCTGTGGCTCGCCGGCTGGTTCACCCACGAGGACGGGCACCTGGTCTTCCAGCCCTCACGTGCCGTACTCCGGGAGGCGACCGGAGCCGTCGTCGTCGATCTCGACGACCTGGCCGCCGCCGCGCCCGATCCGCTCGCGACGGCCGAGGCGCAGCTGCTGACCCACCTCGCGGACGCCCACCCCGACGCGGTCGAGCGGCTGACCCGGCTGGTCGGGCCCGACAGTCTGCACGGCGCCGTCCGCGTGCAGCCGCTCGCCGTCGACCGGCACGGACTCACCCTGCGCATCGAGCGGGCACGCGGCAACGGCGACGTGCGGCTGCCCTTCCACGCACCCGCCGACACCGTCGCCCAGCTCACGGAACGCATGCACGTCCTGCTCACGCAGGCGAGCGCCGCGGCCTGCCCCCGCGCGCTACAACGGCAGCGCACAGACGGCGACCGGTGAGGCGAAGGGCTTGCCCGCGAGCCGGAGCGCGCCGCTGCCCCGGTCGACGTGGAAGACGCTGACCGTGCCCGACTTCTGGTTCGCGGCGAACAGCAGCCGCTCGTCCGGGGAGAACGCGATCTGGCGCGGGAAGTCGCCGCCCACCGGCACGGTGTCCAGCAGCCGGAGCCGGGCCCCGGCAGCCTCCACCGCGTAGCGGGTCAGACTGTTGTGCCCCCGGTTGGCGAGGAAGGCGTACGCCCCGTCCGACGTGACCAGGAACTGCGCCGGATAGCTCGTCCCCGGTCCGGTGCCGGTCGGTTGCGGGTCGCCCGGCGTCAGACGGCCGCTCGCCCGGTCGTAGCCGCAGACCACCACGGTGTTGTCGACCTCGTTCGCCAGATAGGCGAAGCGGCCGTTCGGGTGGAAGGTCAGATGGCGCGGTCCGGCCCCGGGCCGGGTGTGCGCCTGGGAGACCTCGCTCAGGGTCCCCGCGGACTCGTCCAGGCGGTACGAGTACACGGTGTCGGTGCCCAGGTCGACGGCCAGGACGTGGCCGCCGTCGGGGCTCGTGACGCACTGGTGCGCATGCGGGCCCTGCTGTCCGGGACCGGGGGAGGGGCGCGTGTGTGTGACGAGGTCGGTGCGCTCTCCCAGCGCCCCCGAGGCGCCGATCGGATGGACGGCGACGCTCCCCGAACCGTAGTTGGCGCTGAGCAGCCAGCGGCCGCTCGGGTGCACGGACAGGTGGCAGGGCGCGGCGCCGCCGGTGCCGCGCGTGCCCAGAACCGCGTTCTTCGCGAGCCGCACCGCCGTCACCGCGCCGTCCGGGCGCTCGTCGACGGCGTAGAGCGTGCGGCCGTCGGGGTGCACGGCGAGGTACGACGGATCGGCGACGCCGGTGAGCGTCCCGGCCCCCGTGATCCGTCCCGCCGCCGTGTCGTACCGCGCGAGGCCGATACCGCGGCCGCCCCCCTCCGCGGAGGTGTACGTGCCGACGTAGAGCGGGCGGAGGCCCGAGGCCCCGGGGGAGGGCGCGGCGGAGTCCGGTGCCGTCGCGGTCGGCGTGGGCGGGGAGGAGGGCGCCGACGGGGCCGCCGCACGCTCCGGCGCGGTGCTTCTCGGAGCGACCGGTGCCGGAACCGCCGTCACGGCGGCGGCCGCGGTGCACACCCCCACGAACCGGCGCCTGCTCCACCTCCCGTCGCCCGGACTCCGCTCCGGTTGTCCACCACTGCTCATGCCTGCACCTCGGGTGTCGGTCGCCTCGGCTGTGGCAGCCACCTTGGCGCGACTCACCCGCAACACGCAAGAAAGACAACGGCCGTTGCGGACACCGCAACGGCCGCTCTCCTCACCAGTCGCCGTCCCCCACCGGCCTGCCCGGCGCGTCCCCCAGGGGTTTCACCTGATGCGGCGCCGGCTGCTGCCAGGGATCGAGGTCGGCGCCGAGCCACTCGCCGACCGGCTGCACCGCACCGAGGGTGTCCGTCGGGGCGACATCCGTGCCGTCCTGGTCGTAGTAGTCGAACCAGGGGAGCCCCGCGCGGGTGTACGCGGCCCGGTCGACCGGGGACGGCGGCGGCGCCTCACCGGTGATGCGGCGCCACTCCGGAGGCGTCACCAGGTGCACGAACACCCGGCCGCCCGGCTCCTCGGCCCAGCTGCCGCGCGGCCGGTCGTCCCGGTAGACCTCCTGGCGCATCGAACCGCCGACACCGAGTCCCATGGCGGCGGCGCGCTGCGGCGGCGCTCCCGTCGGCGCTCCGCCGGGAGCCGGCGGGGCGCCCGCGGCCATCGGGGCCGCCGGCATCGCCCCGTAGGCCGGCAGGGGCGGCATCGCCCTGGCCCGCTCCGCCCGCAGCCGCTGTTCCTCGCGCCACTCGGCCAGCCGCTGCGCGTTCAGCGGGAACGACTGCAGCTGCACGCCGCCCCACACCTCCTCGCCGGTCACCTGGCCCTCGACGGTGGCGCCGAGACCGAGCGGCACCGCCACGAACTGGCGGACCGTCCCCTTGCCCGAGTGGATGCCGTCGAGCCACGGCTGGCGGGGCAGCACCACGTAGTTCTGCGGGTCCCGGTGCAGCCGGTCGCTCCAGGGGCGGCCGGAGATCGCGCACACCTTGCCCACGCCGACCTGCAGGGCGGCGGGCTCCTGCGACCCTCCGAAGGCGAGCCACATGGCCTCGCGCAGGTACACCGGCAGCATCACACCGCCGCGGGCCCGCCATGCCTCCGGCACGGAGGCCGCGTAGTCCTCGACGCGACGGACCGGGAACTCCCCGAGGCCGGGCGGGAGTCCGTGCATGCCCGTCTCCGGCAGACGCAGCGTCCGCATGAACCGGACCCGTACCCCTCCTGGAAGCAGCAGTGCATTGCCGTCGATCCGCACGGTGCCGTCGGGCATCCGGACGCTCCCCTCGTCGGTTCGGCCCCGCCGTCGCAGCGGCGCCTCGTCAGGTAGAACGCTTCGAGGGGGAGCGGCGGTTCCGCCACGGCAGCCCGAGGCGCCCGCGGTTGCGGCGCATCCGGCGCAGGCGTTGCTGCAGGCGGGCAAGGCGCGGCCAGCGCTCGCGCTGCTCGCGCGCGCAGCGGTCCAGCTCCTCCAGCAGGCGCCGGGACCGGTGCTCCATGTCGAGCTCGTCGAGGATGCGGTTGACCTCGGTCAGTACGGCGCCGTGCAGTTGCCACAGGCGGGCGTCGCGCTGGATGCCCTCGAGGAACAGCTGCGCCAGCTTGTCGCGGGTGGCCGCCGCCGTGGTGAGCTCCGCGCCGAGGCGTGCCTCCGCGGACTCGGCGCTGCGGCTCACGTCGGTGGTCACCAGGACGGCGAAGCTGACGACGGCGTCGCCCACCTTCGCCAGGAGCTCCTCCAGGGCCGCCCCCACCTGGGAGTCGAACACCGGCTCGGGCTCGTGTTCCTTGGCGAGGTCGGTGAAACTGCGCGCGAGCACCCGCAGGACGACGGTGCAGATCTCCAGCGTGTCGAGGCCGGTGCGCAGCACGACCCGGTGCAACAGGCCCTCCCGGACGCGCGGATTGAGCTTGAGGCTGTCCTCCGCCTGGCGCAGCGCCCCGTCGACCTCGGCGATGTCGTGGTCGAGCCGGCGTGCCTCGTGCAGTCGCGCCGCCGCTTGTGCAAAGGGAGTGCGCCCCGCGGCCTCCTCGCCGAGACGGAGCATCAGCTGCCGCATCCGGCGCGCGAGGTCCTCGATGGACTCCCCGGCCGCGTCCACCCAGACCGGGGGAGCGAACAGCAGATTGCAGGCGAGTCCGACCACCGCGCCGATCACCGTCTCCAGCACCCGGGCCCAGGCGTAGTCGCCCACCTTCGTCACGCCGAGCACCAGCATGGCGCTGATCGCCACCTCGGGCACGAACTCGCTGACCCGTACGAGGTGTCCGACGGCGAGCGAGGCGATGATCAGCAGCGCCAGGCTCCACCAGGTCAGACCCACCAGCACGCTGAAGCCGATGGCGACGAGAACGCCGGCGACCACCGAGTTCACCCGGCGCATGCTGGTGGTGATCGTGCCGTAGAGGGTCACCTGCACGACCAGCAGAGCGGTCAGCGGAGCGGTGAGCGGGGCGGCCTCGGGACTGAGCCGGACGGCGACGACGTACGCGATCGTCGCGGCCAGAGTCGATCTCAGTGCCTGCACGACCGCGGGTTCCCGGCGCCGCTTCATGAACCGCGCGACGGACGTCCTCCACTCCCCACGTGCCTCTTGCATCCTTGCGCTGTTCCCCTTTCACAGGTGCAACGAACGTTTCGACCGGTTCTTATTGAGGACCGTAACTGTCCGCAAGTGTGCCTACGTTGTTCTCGACGGGCCAGGCGGACGAAAGGGGACCGGAATGGTCGGCACAGAGGGCGTCGAGCTGCTGTCGCGGGCGCACGCCTACCTGCGTGAGGTGGTCGCGGCCGTACCGGAGCGGGCCTGGGGAGCCCGGACGCCCTGCAGTGAGTGGACCGTACGTCAGGTAGTCAATCACGCGCGTCTCGATCAGCAGGCGTACGGCGCTGCGGTCACCGGGCACGGGTCGCCGCGGACGGACCCCTTCCGGCCCGCCGACGCGCTGGACGGCGACGCAGGGGACGAGCTGGACAAGGTGCTGAGCGGGGTGCGGGACGTGTACCGGCGGCTGCCCGCGGACGCGGCGCGGGTGCCGACCCCGCTCGGACCGCTTCCCTTCCCGTTCGCCGCGGCGGCGGCCGCCATGGATGCCGCCGTCCACGCCTGGGACATCGCCGTGGCCACGGGGCAGGAGGCGCCGCTGGCCGAGGACGTCGCGGAGGGGCTGGAGCCGGTGGCGCACCGGCTCGTCGGCCATCTCCGCGACGCCTACGGGGTGTTCGCCCCGGCGCGCGAGGTCCCGGCGAGCGAGGGGCGGGCCGCGGCGCTGCTGGGGTTCCTGGGCCGGGACCCGCACTGGACGCCTGCCGCGTCCTGACCCGCCGGCGGCCGTCCGGACACGGGTGCGCGCCGCCGACGGGGCCGGGCGGGGCGCACCCTCAGGCGGACAGCTTCGCCAGGAACGCGGTGAGATTGCCCACGGTCCGGGCGATCTGCTCCTCCAGCGTGAGCGTCTCCTCGAAGCGGCCCCCGGGTTCCGGTGCCTTCTTGCCCCGGACGTAGAGCGAACAGGCGAGGTCGGTGCACATGTAGACCCCGACCGAGTTGCCCTCGCGTCCGGCCGCGCCCGCCTTGCGGGCGGTCATCAGGGAGACGCCGCTGCCCGGGTGCGTCGTCAGGCAGAGCGAGCACATGCTGCGGTGCAGGAGGCCCCGCCGGGAGGTCGGGAAGCGCAGCGTCACCCCCACCGGGCGGCCCTCGTGCTCGGTGACCAGATAGCTGCGGTCGGGCGCCCCGGGATCTCGCCAGCCCAGGAAGTCCAGGTGCTCCCAGGGGCGCTCGTCCAAGTCCCGGGGCACCGCGAGACGCTTCGCCTCGCCCTTCGAGCAGTTGATGAACGAGGTGCGGATGTCCTGCTCGGTGAGCGGTCGCATCGGGGGCTCCTGGGGTGTGCGGTACCGGTACGGTCAGAACCTAGGGACACTAGGCTTAGACCTAAGGTACATAGTGCACGGGGACGGATCCACCGCATTTCGCCGCGGCCCGGCGCCCGGCGCGCAACCGCCCGACGACGTGATGCGCCGCCGCCCCCGGGGGAACCCACCGGGGGCGGCGACCGTCTGCGGACACGACCTAGGCGGCGTTCCGCCGCCGGGCGCCGTGGGAGCGGATGATGTCCGCGTACCGGTGCCCGCTGCCCTTCACCGTCCGCTTCTGGGTCTTGTAGTCGACGTGCACGAGGCCGAAGCGCTTGTCGTAGCCGTACGCCCACTCGAAGTTGTCGAGCAGGGACCAGGCGAAGTAGCCGGCCAGCGGCGCCCCCTGGCGGGCCGCCGAGGCGCAGGCCGCGAGGTGCTGCTCCAGGTACTCCGTGCGCTCGGGGTCGTCGACGGTCCCGTCCGGGCGTACGACGTCCGGGTAGGCGGATCCGTTCTCCGTCACGTACAGCTTGCGGGCCCCGTACTCGTGGGTGAGGCGGAGCAGCAGGCCCTCGATGCCGGCCGCGTCGATCTCCCAGTCCATGGCGGTGCGGCGGACACCGAGCCGCTGTACCGTGCGGACGCGCGGGGCGGGCCCGGCGGGGTCGTCGGCGACGGCGGACGGGAAGTAGTAGTTCAGGCCCAGCCAGTCCAGCGGCTGCGCGATGGTCTCCAGGTCGCCCTGCTGCTCGGGCAGGTCCACCCCGTACACCTCGCGCATGTCCGCGGGGAAGCCGCGGCCGTGGACGGGGTCCAGCCACCAGCGGTTGGTGTGCCCGTCCAGCCGGTGGGCGGCGGCGACGTCCTCGGGGCGGTCGGTGGCGGGCACGACGCTGGAGAGGTTGTTGACGATGCCGACGCGGGCGCCCGGGGCCGCCGCGCGGATCGCCTGCGTGGCGAGACCGTGGCCGAGGAGAAGGTGGTAGGAGGCGCGGACCGCGGCGGGGAGGTCCGTCCAGCCCGGCGCCATCCGGCCCTCCAGGTGGCCGATCCACGCCGAGCACAGCGGCTCGTTGAGCGTGGTCCAGTGCTGGACGCGGTCCCCGAGGCGCTCCGCGACCGCCGAGGCGTACGACGCGAGGTGGTACGCGGTGTCCCGCTCCGGCCAGCCGCCCCGGTCCTGGAGCACCTGCGGCAGGTCCCAGTGGTAGAGGGTGACGGACGGCGTGATGCCCGCCTCCAGCAGGGCGTCGATCAGCGCGTCGTAGAAGTCCAGGCCCTTGGCGTTGACCGGTCCGTCGCCGCCCGGCATCACGCGCGGCCAGGCGACCGACAGCCGGTAGGCGTTGGCGCCCAGTTGCCGCATGAGCCCGATGTCCTCGCGCCAGCGGTGGTAGTGGTCGCAGGCGACGTCCCCGTCGTCCCCGTTGTCGATCTTGCCCGGGGTGTGCGAGAAGGTGTCCCAGATGGAGGGGGAGCGGCCGTCCTCGGCGACGGCGCCCTCGATCTGGTAGGCCGACGTGGCCGTGCCCCACAGGAAGTCATCGGGGAGGGCGGCGAGGTCGATGGTCACGGAGGTCCTTTCGGGAGGGGGAGTGCCGGTCATTTGACGGCTCCCGCGGTGAGCCCGGCGACGAGGTAGCGCTGCAGGAGCAGGAACCCGGCGACCACGGGGACGCTGACGACGAGCGAGGCGGCCATGACCTGGTTCCAGTACACGTCGTTCTGGGTGGCGTAGCCCTGGAGGCCGACGGCGAGGGTGCGGGTGGCGTCGCTGGTCATGACCGACGCGAAGAGCACCTCGCCCCAGGCGGTCATGAAGGCGTACACGGCGACCGCGACGATCCCGGGGATGGCGGCCGGCACGACCACCCGGAACAGCGCGCCGAGCGGCCCGCAGCCGTCCACCAGCGCCGCCTCGTCCAGATCGCGCGGTACCGAGTCGAAGTACCCGATCAGCATCCAGATCGAGAACGGCAGGGAGAACGTCAGATAGGTGAGGATCAGGCCGCCGCGCGAGCCGAACAGCGCGATGCCCGTGGCGTTCCCGATGTTCACGTACAGCAGGAAGAGCGGCAGCAGGAACAGGATGCCCGGGAACATCTGGGTGGACAGCACGGTGACGGTGAACACGCGCTTGCCGCGGAAGCGGTACCGGCTCACCGCGTAGGCGGCGAAGACCGCGATGGCGACCGAGAGCACGGTCGCCGCGCCCGCCACGATCAGCGAGTTCACGAAGTACTTCGCGAGCGGGACCGTCGACCAGATGTCGATGTACGGGCGGATGGTGAGGCCGCTCGGCAGCCAGCGGAACTTGCCCGACACGTCCTCCAGCGGTTTCAGCGAGCTGGAGAGCATGACGTAGACCGGCAGCAGCACGAAGCCGGTGAGCAGGGTGAGGAAGATCCGGCGCGACCAGAGGAAGGAGCGCGGGGCCGCCATCGGCGACCTGGGTGCGCGGACGCTGTCAGACATCGGCGGTCTTCCTTCCCCGGGAGGTCAGCACCAGGTAGACGGCCGTCACGAGGAGGAGGAAGAGCAGCAGCAGCACGGACATCGCGGATCCGGTGCCGAAGTTCCAGGTGACGAACGACGACTGGTAGATGTGGATCGAGATGAGGTCCGCGGATTCGGGCGCCGCCTTGCCGAACAGCACGTAGGGCGTGTTGAAGTCGTTGAACGTCCACAGGAACAGCACCAGGACGAGTACCTGGTTGACCGGCCGCAGCGAGGGCAGGGTGATCCGGCGGATCTGCTGCCGGATCCCGGCGCCGTCGATGGCCGCGGCCTCGTAGAGCTCCTTGGGGATGTTCTGCAGGCCGGCCATCACGATGAGGAAGGCGAACGGCCAGCCCTTCCAGACCGAGACGGTGAGCAGCGCGTAGAAGCTGTTGTCGCCGATCAGCCAGAAGGAGGGTTTGTCGGTGAGTCCGAGCTGGTCGTGCAGGACGTGGTTCACCAGGCCGTTGTCGTGCTGGAACATGAACGCCCAGGTGATGGTGGCCGCGTACACGGGCAGGGCGTACGGGATGAGGAAGACCGCCCGCAGCAGCCCGCGTCCGCGGAAGGTCTCCTGGAGGTACACCGCGGCCGTCGTGCCGATCAGCCAGCACAGGCCGACCGAGAGCACCGTGAAGGCGCACGTCACCCAGAACGAGTGGAGCAGCGACTGCCCGAGGGGCGCGTCGAAGTCCACGGCCAGGCGGTAGTTGTCCACGCCCGCCCAGGGCGCGGTGCCCCAGTCGCGGATGTAGAACTGGGTGAGCTCCTTGAAGCTCATGAGGATGCCGATCACCATCGGCACCAGGTGGACGAGGAGTTCGAGCAGGAGAGCGGGGAGAAGCAGCAGGTACGGGAGACCGATACGGCGGAGCCGCCCGGTGCGGCGCGGGCCGCGCGCCGCACCGGGGGATTCCTTGCGTACCGCCCGCTCCCCGGCTTCGGGGGCAGCGGTCACGGTCATGGAGCACTCGCTTCTGCAGTCACGGTCACGGAGGGCGTCCCTGTGCCCCCGGCGGGAGTCGCGGTCATCGAACCGCTCACTTCTTCGGCATCTGCTGCTGGGCCTTGGCGAGCTTCGCCTTCACCGAGGCGGTGGTCACCGCCCGTCCGGCGGCCGCGTCCGCGAAGAGCTCCTTCACGGCCGTGCCCACGGCCGTCTCGAACTGCGACTCGTCGGCGACCTGCGGCAGCGGGGCCGCGCTCTTGGAGAGCGTGTCCTTGATCACCGCGAGGGCCGGGGTGTTGAACGCCGGGTCCGCCTGCGCCGACTTGACCGGCGGGATGGACCCGTAGGTCTTGTTGAGGATCTTCTGCTCGGCGTCGCTGGTCATGAACTTCACGAACTTGGTGGCGCCGTCGATGTTCTTGGTGTTCTTGAAGACGGCCATGTTGATGCCCGCCACCATGGAGTTGGTGGCCGTCCCGGTGCCCGGGGTGCCGGACTGGACCGGAACCGGCGCGACGCCCCACTCGTCGTCGCTCATGCCGTGGGCCTTGAAGGTGGCGGAGGCCGTCTGCCAGAGCACCATGGACGTCTTGTCCTTGGCGAAGTCCTGAAGGGACTGGTTCTGCGCGTACTCGGCATTGCCGGGCGCGACGATCTTGTCCTTGCCCATCAGGTCGACATACTGCTTGACGGCCGCGACGGCGCCGTCCGAGGTGAAGGTGGGCTTGCCGTCGGCGTCGAAGAAGTCGGCTCCGTGCTGCTTGGCGAGGACGAAGACCTGGTGGATGTTGTTGGAGAGGTTCGAACCCTCGGCGCCCAGCGCCCACTTGTCGTTCTTGGATATCTTCTTGCCGTCGGCGACCATCTCGTCCCAGGTCGCGGGCGGCTCGGAGATGCCCGCGTCGGCGAACATCTTCTTGTTGTAGTAGAGGGCGTACGCCATCGAGTACAGCGGCACCGCGGCCGGGTCCGCCGAGGGGGCGCCGGCCGAGCCGAGCGCCGACTCCACGAAGCGGTCCTTGCCGCCGATCTTGTCGAAGTTCTTTGCGTCCCAGGGCAGCAGCGCGCCCGTCGCCTGCAGCGAGGCGGACCAGGTGTTGCCGATGTTGAGCACGTCCGGGCCCTGGCCCGAGGTGGTCGCCGCGAGGATCCGGTTGAGCAGATCGGACCAGGGGACCACCTCCAGCTTCACCTTGATCCCGGTCTGCTTCTCGAACTTCTTCAGCTCGGGCGTGAGGATCTTCTTGTCCGCCTCCACGCTGGGCCCCTGGTTGGAGGCCCAGTAGGTGAGCGTCTTCGGCGAGTCGTTGGACCCGCCCCCGCCCGTCGACGAGCCGCCGCCACAGGCGGTCACGGCGGTCAGCAGGGAGACGGTGACCGCACCGGCGGCCGCGGCTCGGAATCTGCGCATGGCTCTGGTGTCCCTTTCCGGAGAAAGAGCCGTGCGGGGCCCGACCGTGCGTTCACTTCCCGAACGCCCCTCACGGCTTAATTTAGGACGTGAGTTAAGACCCGGAAGAAAGTCGCGTCAAGCCTTCGCGCAGGGGTATCTTGCAGGTCGGGCGGACCGGAAGGGACCCACATGGCGGGGCGGAACGGGCGGACAGTGCGTGACCTGCGGCGGGGCAATCGCACCGCCGTACTGCAACGGTTGTATTTCGACGGGCCGATGAGCCGCTACGAACTGGGCCCGGCCACCGGACTGAGTTCCGGTTCCATCAGCAACGTGGTCGCCGAGCTCCTCGCCGACGGCCTGGTCGAGGAGGCCGGCAGCGTCGACTCCGACGGCGGCCGACCGCGCACCCTGCTGCGCGTCGCGCCCGCCAGCGGCCACATGATCGGCGTCGACGTCGGCGAGACCCGGGTGCGCGTCGAGCTCTTCGACCTCACCCTCACCGAACTCGCCCGCACCGAGAGGCCGCTGGAACAGCAGGGCTACGACGTCGACGTCATCGTCGGCCACATCTGCGACGGCATCGCCGAGGTGCTGGCCGCCGCCGGCATCGCGCCCGAACACCTCCTCGGGGTCGGCATCGGCGTCCCCGGCATCGTCGCCCGCACCCCGGAGCGCGGCGCCGTGGTGCACGGCCAGACCATCGGCTGGGACGCCGTCCCGATCGAGTCCCTGCTCCGCTCGGCCTGCCAACTCCCGCAGAGCGTCCCGTACTTCACGGACAACGGCGCCAAGACCCTCGGCCAGGCCGAGATGTGGTTCGGCGGCGGACGCGGCGCCCGCAACGCCGCGGTCGTCCTCTTCGGCTCCGGCGTCGGCGCCTGCCTGGTGACGGAGGAGGTCGAACACGGCCGGGCCGTGGAATGGGGGCACCTGACCGTACGGGTCCGAGGGCGCCGCTGCCGCTGCGGGGCCCTGGGCTGCCTGGAGGCGTACGCGGGCGCCGAGGCGCTCCTGGACCGCTGGCGCGAGGAGGGCGGACGACCCCCCGAGGGCGTCGACGAGGAGACCGCCCTGACCGCGATGCTCGCCGCCGCCTACCCGACCGGGGAGACCGCGCCCGACACCGTGGCGCTCGCCGTCCTGGAGGAGACCGCCGAGTACCTGGGCGCGGGCCTCTCCGACCTGATCAACCTCTTCCAGCCCGAGCGCATCCTCATCGGCGGCTGGGCGGGCCTCCAGCTCGGCTCCCGCTTCCTGCCCGCCGTCCGGCGGTACGCGGCCTCCTACGCGCTGCGCTATCCGGCCCAGCACGTCACGATCGACCTGGGACGACTGGGACCCGACGCGGTCACGGTCGGCGCGGCCATCCTGCCGCTCGCCGACTTCTTCGCCCGGGGCGGCCGGCGCGCCGAGACCGCCGCGGAGGGGCGGTCACCCGCCTGGCGGACCGCCCTCCAGGAGCGGGCCCCGCACTGATCGGCGGCACCGGGTTTTGCCGCCGACTCCTGCGGTACCCGCGCCTCGCCGGTGACGGCGCACGACCGCGTGCGGCCCGCGCCTGCCTGCCGAAGAATGGAGTGTGCTGTGACCGAACACCGGATGGAGGGTCCCGGCGAGAACGGCGACCCGATCCCGCGCGACCTGCCCGACCAGCAGGTCCACGAGGGGGAGGACCCCTGGGACGTGGCGCCGAACGCCCAGAAGGCGCACGACGAGGAGGAGTCGGGTTCGGACGTGCCCGACACGGACGAGGCGGGCACCGGCAGACAGGGCGGCGACCGCTCGGACACCGTCCATCCCGAGCACCCCGGACCCGACGAGTCCCCCGCCTGACCCCGACAGGGAGCATCCATGGGTGTGTCCGACCGGCTGCGCCGCTGGCCCGTCTACCGTCAGCTCACCGGCGAGGACCGCCTGGGCCGGGGCTCCGCCGCCACCTCGCCGCGCACCGAGCAGCTCAGGCCGCGCACCGACACGGCCGACCGGGTGACCCGGTCCATCTGCCCGTACTGCGCGGTCGGCTGCGGCCAGCAGGTCTACGTCAAGGACGACAAGGTCGTCCAGATCGAGGGCGACCCCGACTCGCCCGTCAGCCGGGGTCGCCTGTGCCCCAAGGGCTCCGCGACCCTCCAGCTCACCACCGGCTCCGCCCGCCGCCACCAGGTGCTCTACCGGCGCCCCCACGGCACCGACTGGGAACCGCTCGACCTGGACACGGCGATGGACATGGTCGCCGAGCGGGTCGTCCGCACGCGGCGCGAGACCTGGGAATGGGAACAGGACGGACTGCGCACCGCCCGCACCATGGGCATCGCGAGCCTCGGCGGCGCGACGCTCGACAACGAGGAGAACTACCTCATCAAGAAGCTGCTGACCGGCCTCGGCGTGGTGCAGGTGGAGAACCAGGCCCGGGTCTGCCACAGCTCCACGGTCGCCGGACTCGGCACCTCCTTCGGACGCGGCGGCGCCACCACCTTCATGCAGGACCTGCAGCACTCGGACTGCATCGTCATCCAGGGATCGAACTTCGCCGAGGCCCACCCGGTCGGCTTCCAGTGGGTCATGGAGGCCAAGGCGCGCGGCGCCCGCATCATCCACGTCGACCCGCGCTACACCCGCACCAGCGCCCTCGCCGACCTGCACGTCCCGATCCGCGCGGGCACCGACATCGCCTTCCTCGGCGGGATCATCAACCACGTCCTGACCGAGGGCAAGGACTTCCGCGAGTACGTCCTCAACTACACCAACGCCGCCTCCCTGGTCCGTGAGGACTTCCGCGACACCGAGGACCTGGACGGGGTGTTCTCCGGCCTCGACGAGGAGCAGCGGCACTACGACCCGCGCAGCTGGCAGTACGAGGGCATCGACGTCCAGCAGCCCACCGGCGAGGTCGACGAACACTACGAGGAGCGGGTGGAGTCGCTCGGCGGCTCCGAGACGCACGGCTCCGGCGGCGCCCGCACCGGCCCCCGCCCGCCCCGCGACGAGACCCTGCAGCACCCGCGCTGCGTCTACCAGATCCTCAAGCGGCACTACGCCCGCTACACCCCCGAGAAGGTCGAGGAGATCTGCGGAGTACCCCGCGACACCTTCCTGCGGGTCTGCGCGGACCTGACGTCGAACTCCGGCCGCGACCGCACCAGCGCCTTCTGCTACGCCGTCGGCTGGACCCAGCACTCCGTCGGCGCCCAGTACATCCGCGCCGCGAGCATCCTCCAGCTCCTCCTCGGCAACATCGGGCGCCCCGGCGGCGGCATCCAGGCCCTGCGCGGCCACGCCTCCATCCAGGGCTCCAGCGACATCCCGACCCTCTACAACCTGCTGCCGGGCTACCTCCCCATGCCGCACGCCCACACCCACATCGACCTGGACTCCTTCGTCGCCGCCAGCCGCACCGACAAGGGCTTCTGGGGGAACATGCGGGCCTACTTCGTCAGTCTCCTCAAGGCCTACTACGGCGACGCGGCCACCCCGGAGAACGACTTCTGCTTCGACCACCTGCCGCGCCTCACCGGCTCCCACTCGACGTACGAGACGGTCATGGCGCAGCTCGACGGCACCTGCAAGGGCTACTTCCTGATGGGCGAGAACCCCGCGGTGGGCTCCGCCAACACCCGCCTGCAGCGCCTCGGCATGGCGAGGCTCGACTGGCTGGTGGTCCGCGACTTCTCCCTCATCGAGTCCGCGACCTGGTGGCAGGACGGCCCCGAAATCGAGAGCGGCGAGCTGCGCACCGAGGACATCGGCACCGAGGTGTTCTTCTTCCCGGCCGCCTCCCACACCGAGAAATCCGGTTCCTTCACCAACACCAACCGCTGGGTGCAGTGGCACCACGCCGCCGTCGAACCCGCGGGCGACGCGCGCAGCGACCTGTGGTTCACCTACCACCTGGGCCGCCGCGTCCGGGAGAAGCTGGCCGGCTCCACCGACCCCATGGACCGCCCCGTCCTCGACCTCACCTGGGACTACCCGGTCACCGGCCCGCTGGACGAGCCCGTCGCCGACGCCGTCCTCGCGGAGATCAACGGGCACGGCCCGGACGGAAGCCCGCTCGGCGCGTACACCGAGCTGAAGGACGACGGCTCCACCCGGTGCGGCTGCTGGATCTACTGCGGCGTGTACGCCGACGGCGTCAACCAGGCCGCCCGCCGGAAGCCGGCGGGCGAACAGGACTGGGTGGCCGCCGAATGGGCCTGGGCCTGGCCCGCCAACCGCCGCATCCTCTACAACCGCGCCTCCGCCGCCCCCGACGGCACCCCTTGGAGCGCACGCAAGGCGTACGTCTGGTGGGACCCGGAGACCGGACGCTGGACCGGCCGCGACGTCCCCGACTTCGTGCCGGACCGCGCCCCCGACTTCGTGCCCGACGAGGACGCCACCGGGCCCGACGCCCTGCGCGGCGACGACCCGTTCATCATGCAGGCCGACGGCAAGGGCTGGCTGTACACCCCGGCGGGCCTGGAGGACGGGCCGCTGCCCACGCACTACGAGCCGCAGGACTCGCCGTTCACCAACGCGCTGTACCCGTCCACCCCGCGCTCCCTGGTACGCCAGTTGCTCCCCCGCGAGGGCAACCGCTACCACCCGAGCGGCGACGAGCCGGGCGCGGACGTCTTCCCGTACATCGTGACCACGCACCGGCTGACCGAGCACTTCACCGCCGGCGGCATGAGCCGCTGGTCGCCCTATCTGTCCGAGCTGCAACCGGAGTTCTTCTGCGAGGTCTCCCCGGAGCTGGCCGCCGAGCGGGGTCTCCGGCACGGCGGCTGGGCCACCGTCGTCACCGCACGCAACGCCGTCGAGGCACGCGTGATGGTGACCGAGCGGATCCGCCCGCTGAGAGTGCAGGGCCGCACCGTCCACCAGATCGGGCTGCCGTTCCACTGGGGACCGAACGGGGTGTCCACCGGCGACGCGGCCAACGAACTGATGGCCATCGCGCTCGACCCGAACGCCCACATCCAGGAGGACAAGGCGCTCACCGCCGACATCCGCCCCGGGCGCCGGCCGCGGGGGCCCGACCTGCCGCGCCTGGTCGCCGAGTACCGGCGCCGCGCGGGCATCACCGAGACCACCGGAACGGAGGCCCGGTCATGAGCGAGGAACGGGTCGGCTTCTTCACGGACACCTCCGTGTGCATCGGCTGCAAGGCGTGCGAGGTCGCCTGCAAGGAGTGGAACGCGATCCCGGAGGACGGCCTCTCGCTCACCGGGATGTCGTACGACAACACCCAGGCGCTCGGCGCCTCCACCTGGCGGCACGTGGCGTTCGTCGAGCAGCCCTACTCCGGCCGGCGCACCGAACCGCCGGGCCCCGACGGCCGGACCGAACTCCCGCTGGCGCAGGGGGACTCGGCGCCGCCCGCCACCGACGGCGACGGGATGCGCTGGCTGATGTCCTCCGACGTCTGCAAGCACTGCACCCACGCCGCGTGCCTGGACGTGTGCCCCACGGGCTCCCTCTTCCGGACGGAGTTCGGCACGGTCGTCGTCCAGGAGGACGTCTGCAACGGCTGCGGCTACTGCGTGCCCGCCTGCCCGTACGGCGTCATCGAGCAACGCCCCGACGACGGACGGGCGTTCAAGTGCACCATGTGCTACGACCGGCTCGGCGCGGGCCGGGAACCGGCCTGTGCCAAGGCCTGCCCCACCGAGTCCATCCAGTTCGGCCCGCTGGACGAGCTGCGCGAGCGGGCCGCCCTCCGGGTCGACCAGCTGCACCGGGCCGGGGTCACGGACGCCCGGCTCTACGGCCACGACCCCGAGGACGGGGTGGGCGGCGACGGCGCGTTCTTCCTGCTGCTCGACGAGCCCGAGGTGTACGGGCTGCCCCCGGACCCGGTCGTCACGACCCGCGATCTGCCCGCGATGTGGCGGCACGCGGGCGCGGCGGCCCTCTCCCTGCTGGGCGGGATCGCCCTGTCGTTCGCCGTGACCGGAAAGGGACGCCGATGACCAGTTCCGCGAGCGCGCGACCGCAGGAACCGGGGCGGCGGCGCGGGCGCGGCCGCCGGGGAGAACAACTGATGGTCCCGCGGGCCGAGTTCGAGTCGTACTACGGCCGGCCCGTCATCAAGGCCCCGTCCTGGGAGCCCCGTGACATCGCCGGGTACTTCTTCCTGGGCGGGCTCGCCGGAGCGGGGTCGGTACTCGCGGCCGGGGCCCAGCTGACCGGCCGGGCGGCCACCGCGACCGCGCTGAAGGTCTCCTCGCTCACCGCGGTCTCGCTCTCCGCGGCGGCCCTCGTCCACGACCTCGGCCGACCCGGCCGCTTCCTCAACATGCTGCGGGTGCTCAAGCCCACCTCGCCGATGAGCGTCGGCTCCTGGCTGCTCTCCGCGTACGGACCCGCGGCCGGCGCCGCTGCGGCCTGCGCGGTGACCGGCCGGCTGCCGCGGGTCGGTGCCGCCGCGACCGGTGCCGCCGCCCTGCTCGGCCCCGCCGTCGCCGCCTACACCGCGGTCCTCGCGGCGGACACGGCGGTGCCCGCCTGGCACGGCGCCCACCGCGAACTGCCCTACCTCTTCGTGGCGTCGGCGACCGCGGCGGCCGGCGGCATGGCACTCGTGGTCGCCCCCACCCGGGAGACCGCTCCCGCCCGCTGCGCCGTCGCCCTCGCGGCGCTCGGCGAGACGGCGGCGACCAGGGCGGCGGAGCGGCGCCTCGGCATGGTCGCGGAGACCTACCGGGAGGGCCGGGCGGGCACGCTGCTGCGTGCCGCGCGCCTCCTCACCGTGGGCGGCGCACTCGGCGGCGGGCTCCTCGGCGGCCGGTCCCGCGGCGCAGCGGCGGTCAGCGGTCTCGCCCTCCTGGCGGGTTCCGTGTGCACCCGGTTCGGCGTCTTCGCGGCGGGCACGGCGTCGGCGCGGGACCCGAAGTACACGGTCGTACCGCAGCGGGAGCGGCGGGCACGGCAGGCGTAGGCCCTCCCGCCGCGGGTGCGTGCGCCGGCCCCGGGCATCCGGTCCGCGGCGCATGACCTGCGCGGTAATCGACGTGGTCGCCGCCACCCGGAACCCTGAAGGGCGTACCCCTTCGCCGGCACCGGATTCCGGGAGGTTCCCCCATGCCGTACTTCGCAAGCCCCGTCGACGGCACCCGCCTGCACCACGTCGACCACGGACCCGCCGACGGGCCGGTGATCGTGTTCGTGAACAGCGCCTACCTCGACACCGGCATGTGGGAGTACCAGATGCTGCCGCTGGCCGAGGAGGGCTTCCGCTGCGTGGGTTTCGACCGGCGCGGGCACGGCAGGTCCGACGACGTGTGGGACGGGTTCGACCTCGACAGCCTCGCCGACGACCTGCACGGCCTGCTCACGCACCTCGACCTGTGCGACGTGACCCTGGTCGGGCACTCGGTGGGGACGGCGGAGATCGTGCGGTGCCTGAGCCGGCACGGCCTCGACCGGGTCGCCCGGACGGTGCTGGTCGGCGGCATGGTGCCGGGCCCGGCACGCTCGGCGCACCACCCCGGCGGCGTCGACCCGGAGGTCCTCCGAGCGGGGAACGAGGTGTTCCGCCGGGACCGGGCGGCCTTCTTCGAGGGCGGCGCGCGGGCCTTCTTCGCGCTGGACCTCCCCGGGAACGAGCTCTCGCCGGCCTATGTACGGTCCATGGTCGAACGGTGCCACGGGGCGACCCCGCGTGCCGGGACCGCCCTCCAGGAGCTGCTGACCACGCTCGACGTCGCCCCCGAGACGGCGAAGCTCGACCTGCCCGCACTCGTCGTGCACGGCACGCACGACACCTCCGCGCCCCTGGACCTGACCGGCCGTCGAGCGGCGGCACTGCTGCCCGACGGCACGCTCAAGGTCTACGAGAACGGCGGCCACGGCCTGTTCGCCACCCATGCCGCGCAACTGACAGCCGACTTGCGGGACTTCGTCTCCCGCGGCTGACCGCCGGGCCGTCACGCGAAGGCGTCGACCCCGGTCAGCTCCGCCGACAGCCGCCACAGGCGGGCGGCCTGCTCCGGGTCGGTGGCGTGGTCGCGCACGCCGGTGCGGGGACCGTCCGCCGGCGCCGGCTCGGCGATGTCGCAGTCCTCGCAGTACACCCCGCCGAGACCGTCCAACTGCGGCGAGGTCGCCGCCCACACCTGGGTGGCGGCACCCTGCTCGGGCGTCTTGAAGCCCGCGGGGTTCAGCGGCCTGCCGTCCTCGTCGATCCAGCCGCGCTCGACCATCTCCTCCTTCGGGAGGTGGCGTTGCAGCGGGGTGAGGATCCCGCCGGGGTGGAGCGAGAAGGCCCGCACGCCCGAGTCCCGGCCGAGCCGGTCCAGGTGCACGGCGAACAGCGCGTTCGCCGTCTTCGCCTGGCCGTACGCCTCCCACTTGTCGTAGCCGTCCCGCCAGTGCACGTCGTCCCAGCGGATGCCGGAGTAGTGGTGACCGGCGGAGGAGACGGACACCACGCGGGCACCGCCCGGCGCGATGGCCGGCCAGAGCCGGTTGACGAGGGCGTAGTGGCCGAGGTGGTTCGTCGCGAACTGCGCCTCCCAGCCGGGCCCCACCCGCGTCTCGGGGCAGGCCATCACCGCGGCGCTGTCGATGACGATGTCGAGGCCGCGCCCCGAGGCGAGGAACCGCTCGGCGAAGCCGCGCACGCTGTCGAGGTCGCCGAGGTCGAGTTCGTCCACCTCGACCCCGTCGAGGCCGGCCAGCGCCTCCCGGGCGACGGACACCCGGCGGGCGGGGACGACGACCCGGGCGCCCGCCTTCACGAGGGCGCGGGTCGTCTCCAGACCGAGCCCCGAGTAGCCGCCCGTCACGAGCGCGAGTTTTCCGGTGAGGTCGATGCCGTGCAGGACGTCGTCGGCGGTGCTCCGGGCGTCGAAGCCCGAGCCGATCTTGTGCTGTGCAGTGCTCATGCGGAGCACGCTACGAATTGGAGGGCACTCGAAGTCAACCGGACGCGACCGGCGCCCGGCGGTGCGCCCGGGCGGCGTGCCGGGACGGAAAAAAGGAGCCCCGACCGGACGGGGGAATCACGGTCGGGGCGGTACCGGTGTGGGCACGCATGGCGGTCGCCTCTCGGCGAGACGCTCCACAGGGCTTCAGCCGGACGATCGTCCCTGTGGGCAATAGGTGAGGCCCGGGGACACTGTCCCATCCGCACCCACGGTTGGTTCAACGGGCGACTACCGGCTGGTGTTCCTCGGAATGGGGGCATTCGCGGTGATCTGCGTCACGGCGGGACCGGTGCGCGGGTGCGGGCCCGTCCGGGGCGGCGTGCGCCGTTCCGGGCAAGCGCACAAAGCCGAGTGAAGGGGCTCATATAGGCTGCTCGTTCTGTCTTCCGTGATCCGCACCGAGCTGGGGAGTCCCCTGTGTCCGTAGCGAGCACCGCGCCCGAAGGGGCGGTCGTGCCCACCGACGAGACGTCCGCCGAAGAACACTTCTGGGACGAGGGAATCTCCGCCGAGCAGGCGACCCCGGCCGCGACGGAGGCTCCGGCGGACGCCGCCGCGCCGGTGGAGGTGCCGGCACAGGCGGCCGCGCCCGCGGCGAGCGAGGAGGAGCCGGCCGACCCCGTGGAACCGGTGGACGAGCGGGTGACGCGGGACGCGCACGACTTCGGCGTCTACGCGCGGACCGGCGGCTGGGCCTTCGCGCTGAAGGTGGCGCGCAGCGTCCGCCCCGGCGGACAGGCGGCGGGCGAGACCCCCAAGATCCCCGCGAAGGAGTTCGCCTCGCTCGCCGGGTGCTCGCCCGAGCGGGTCATGCGCTACTACAAGGCCTGGGACAAGGCGGCCGACGACGGCCTCGTCCCGCACTTCGAGGTGCTCGCCCCGGGGCAGGACGTCGACCTGCCGGACTCCGACGCCTGGCTCGCCTACTACACCTCCCGCTCCAGCGCCTCCTCCGAGCGCGGCACCGCCATCACCGCCGCCGCCGAGGCCGAGGGCATCCGCCCGACCAAGGCCCTGGAGGTCGCGGAGAACCCCACCGCACTGCGGGCCGCGATCCTGGCCGACCCCTCCACCGCCCAGGCGGCCCGGGCCGCGCTGCTCGACCGGGTCAGGGAGGACCCGGCGCTGCAGACCGAGCTGGCCCGGGACATCGCGCGTACCGACGACCTGAAGAAGGCGGTCGCCACGGAGACCCGCGCCGCCGACCGGATCGGCTACGTCCGCCAGATCGTCGAGAACGGCCAGGTCAAGACACCGGCCGGGCAGACCATCGACGCCCCCGCCGAGCTGCGCGCGGAGGCCGAGCGGCACCTCTCCCTCATCGACGAACTGGACGAGGACGAAGAGGCCGGGCAGTGGGCGACCGAGGCCTACGACACCGTCAGGAGCCTCGTCGTGCAGACCGTCGAGGCCGACCCCGAGCTGCGGGTCCAGGAGCGCCGCACGAAGTTCTACAGCAGCCTCCAGCGGGCGACGAAGGTCTTCGAGGAGCTGACCTTCGACGACGTCGAGGACATCGACGACATCTACGAGGACGACATGCTGCAGCGCCTGGAGGAGCTCCAGGCGGCCATCGGTGCCTGCATCACCAACCTCCGCAGGGCGGCGCCCGCCTCGTGAGCCCCGAGCCGGCCGAGGACACCGGGGGAGTGCCTCCCGGTGTCCCTCCGGCCGGCTCGTCGGGCGCCGGACGTCACGCCCCGGGCGCCAGGGGGCTGTCCGCCAGCCGGGAGAGCAGATGGGCGGGGTCCCGGTAGACCGAGCCCGCCCCCGCCTCCTCCAGGTCGGCGCGCGGAATGCCGCCGCACAGGACGCCCACCGTGGTCACGCCGGCCCGGCTGCCGGCCTGCATGTCCCACACGGTGTCGCCGACGAACACCGCCCGCTCGGGCGGCACGCCGGCCAGCTCCAGGGCGTGCTCGACGGGTTCCGCCGCCGGCTTGCCCTCCGCCACGTCGTCGGCGCTCGCGGTCGCCTTGATGGCGTCGTCGGCGTCGATCGCCCGGCGCAGGGCACCCAGCTCGGCCCCGCCCGCCGAGGTCGCCAGGACGACGGTCCAGCCGTCGTCGGCCAGCCGCCGCAGCAGCCGTCCGGCGTCCCGCAGCGGGGGAAGCCGGTCGAAATAGGTCCCGTAGAGGGTCTTGTGCGCCTGGCTCAGCGCCTCGTCCCCGTCCGGGTCGCGGTCCTCGCCGAGCAGGTGGGCGATCAGGTCCTCGGACCCGAGCCCGACCGCCCGGTGGATGGCGTGCATGGGCACGTCGTGCCCCGCCTGCCGGAAGGCCTCCCACCAGGTCGTCACATGAAGGTGATTGGTGTCGACGAGAGTGCCGTCGACGTCGAACACGGCCGCCCGTTGCATCAGATGTGTGCTCCTTTCGCGCCGTACGGGTACCACGTCACGGGCGCGCCACGCGTCGCGGTGTCGTCCGGTCCCGGGTCCAGGCCAGCAGTTCGTCCGCCGTCCAGGTGGTGACGACGCGCTCGGCGGGCACCCCGCACTCCTCGGCCCGTGCACAGCCGTGGATCTGCCAGTCCAGCTGGCCCGGGGCGTGTGCGTCGGTGTCGACGGAGAACAGCACGCCCGCGTCCACCGCCCGGCGCAGCAGCCGCCGCGGCGGGTCGAGCCGCTCGGGACGGCTGTTGATCTCCACGGCCGTGCCGGACTCGGCGCAGGCGGCGAAGACGGCGTCCGCGTCGAACTCGGACTCGGGCCGCCCGCGCCCGGTCACCAGGCGGCCGGTGCAGTGCCCCAGCACGTCCGCGTGCGGATTGCGTACGGCGGCCACCATGCGGCGCGTCATCGAGCGCGCGTCCATGCGGAGCTTGGAGTGCACGGAGACCACCACGACGTCGAGCCGCGCCAGCAGCTCGGGCTCCTGGTCGAGCGAGCCGTCGTCGAGGATGTCGCACTCGATGCCCGTGAGCAGCCGGAACGGCGCCCACTGCCGGTTGAGGCCCGCCACCACGTCCAGCTGCTCGCGCAGCCGCTCCGGGGACAGCCCGCGCGCCACCGTGAGCCGCGGGGAGTGGTCCGTGAGCACCGCCCATTCGTGCCCGAGGGCCGCCGCCGTCCGGCCCATGTCCTCGATCGGGCTTCCGCCGTCCGACCAGTCCGAGTGCAGGTGGCAGTCGCCGCGCAGCAGCGCCCGCAGCTCCGCACCACCCCGGGCGAGCGGCGCATCCGCCTCCTCCTCCAGCTTCTCCAGGTAGCCCGGTACCTGCCCGGCCACCGCCTCGCGCACCACCTGCGCGGTCTTCGGGCCGACCCCCTTCAGGGTCTCCAGCGTCCCGGCCGCCACCCGGTCGCGCAGCTCGCTCCCGGGCAGTGCGCCCAGTACGCCGGCCGCGGTGCGGAACGCGCGGACGCGGTACGTGGGCGCCTGGGCGCGCTCCAGCAGGAACGCGATCCGGTCCAGCGCCTCGACGGGGTCCATCGGCACCTCCTGTCCTCAAGCCTTGCCCAGCCGCCGCCGGCCCGCACGGCGGATCGCCGCCCCGGGGGGCCGCCCACCGGCCGGCGCATCCGCGGTGCGAGCGGTGCGGCGTCTCACCCGGCTGGGCGAACACGGGCCCCCGGGCCCTCGGGCCTCCTTCCGGGCCAGGGCGGCGCCGCCCGCCACCCGGCACCGCCACCGGCTCCCGGGAACCGCTCTACGCTCGGAACATGACCGAAATCGCGAGCCCGCACATGTCCACCCCGCGGATCATGGTGCTCGGGGTGCAGCCGGGCAGGCCGCCGTTCCGCATCGTCGAGATCGACGGCGAAGTGGTCGGCCAGGCCAGGGCCGTGACCGACGTCCTGCTGGTGGCCGCGGCCTACGGCATCACGGTGCACGACCTCGACGACCCGGACGTGGTGCGCTGGGTCGGCGGCGACAAACTCACCTGGACCCCGCACTAGGCCCGCTCCGAGCGCGCCGCGGGGCGGGTCGGTACGGAAAGCGGAGGGTCCGGCCGGGGGCGACCCCCTGCCGGACCCTCCGCTGCCCGCCCGGGCGGTCCGTCAGCCCACCGTCCACTTCTGGTTGGCGCCGCCGGTGCAGGTCCAGATCTGCAGCCGGGTGCCGTTGGCCGAGCTGCTGCCGGTGACGTCCAGGCACTTGTCGGCCTGGGGATTGACGATGTCGTGGGCCGCGGTGACCACCCACTTCTGGTTCGGACTCCCGCCGCAGTCCCACAGCTGCACGGTGGAGCCGTTTGCCGTGCCGTTGCCGGTGACGTCGAGGCACTTGCCCAGCGCGCGGATCGTGCCGTCCGAGGAGACCGTCCACTTCTGCGCGGCGGTGCCGTTGCAGTCGTAGAGCTGTACGGGTGTGCCGTTGGCCGAACTCGCCCCCGCCACGTCCACGCACTTGCCGGCGAGCCCGGTGATCGCGCCCGCGGTGCCGCCCGAGTCGCCGGTCGTCACCTTCACCTCGTCCACGACGAGCTGCTGCGGGAAGGAGGTGGAGCCGTCGGGATTGCCCGGCCAGTAGCCGCCGACCGCCAGGTTCAGGATCAGGAAGAACGGCTTGTTGAACACCCAGGACTTGCCGCCCAGGTCGGCCGGGGTGCGGCGCTGGTAGACCGTGCCGTCGACGGACCAGCTGATGGAGTCGGGCGCCCAGTCCACCGCGAAGGTGTGGAAGGCGTCCGCGAAGGCCTGACCGCCGGGCAGCGTGTATCCGGCCCCGATGCCGCCCGAACCGGAGTAGCCGGGGCCGTGGATCGTGCCGTGCACCGTGGAGGGTTCGAAGCCGACGTTCTCCATGACGTCGATCTCACCCGAGTTGGGCCAGCCGACCTGGCCGATGTCACTGCCGAGCATCCAGAAAGCCGGCCACATGCCCTGCCCGCGCGGGATCTTCATCCGCGCCTCGACGTGGCCGTAGGTGCTGGTGAACTTGCCGGACGTGTTCAGCCTCGCCGAGGTGTACTCGCAACGGCCGTACCAGCACTGGTAGTTGCCCGGGTTCTCCTTGCGGGCGGTGATCACCAGGTGCCCCTGGCCGTCCAGGGCGGCGTTCTTGCTGCCCGAGGTGTAGTACTGCCGCTCGTGGTTGTTGACGTTGTCGCCGGTCTCGATCTGCCATTTCGAGGAGTTGACGGCCGAACCGGCGGGCCCGTCGAAGGTGTCCGAGAAGGTCACGGCCGCTGCCGCCGCCCGGGGGCCCGCGTGCGCGGGGACCACGGCGGCGGAGGCGACGAACACGGCGGACAAAGCGGCGAGCAGACATCTGCGGAGCAGGCGCGGGGAGTCCATGACTCTCCCTTCTGTACGGCGATCCGCACGCGCGGATGCGCCGACCGAGGTGGGGGGTGCACGCTTCGCCTTGATTTAAGAAGTGAGGTAAGGGGCTGTCAAGGCTTTGGTACGGACCACCTCGGTCGGCCCCGCGTCAGTCGCGACGGCGGCGGCGGGGGTGCACCGCCCGGCCGAGGCGTCGGCCCAGCAGCAGGTAACCCAGCAGCGCCCCGCCGGTGTTGAGGATGACGTCGTCGATGTCGAAGGCGCGCCCGGTGATGAACGCCCCCTGGACCACCTCGACCAGCAGCATCACCACGGCGGTCAGCAGCACGACCCGGATCAGCCCCCGGGTCTTCGGTGCCAGCATGGGCAGCAGCACGCCGAACGGCACGCCCAGCAGAATGTTCCCGCCGACCTGCTTCACCGCGTCGCGCAGGGCCGGCTGCGACAGGTAGGCCTCCAGGGAACGGCCCGGATGCAGGTTGTTGTGGGTCAGTGCCTCCGAGGCCGGGGACGGCTCCAGGGTGAGCCGCGCCAGCACGGCCGCGAAGCCCACCATGGTGGCGAAGGCCAGCAGCATGACGAGCAGTCGCAGGGGCAGGGGGAGCCCCCGCCGCTCCCGGGGGGCCGGCTCCGGCGGCGGCGCCGGTGATCGCCGACCGGACTTCGTGGTACGTGTGGTGCGCAAGCCCCGCAAGCCCAACGCCGTACGAACCATTCCGTCCTCCCGTTTTCAACTTCTCAGTGGTTGAGGCCTGTTACCCGCGAAACGGCGGGGGATGCCCGGTCGAGGCATCGGCCGTCAAGCGGTGTCGTCGGTGATCACCACGGACCGTGATGCCCTTCCTCGCGTCTGCCCGCTTTCCTCCGCCTCACCGGGCGGAGAGGGCATGAAGGTTGGGTGTCGCCCCACCGGACGGCCGGCGGGCAGGACCCGGGGCGTGGAGGAGCCTGCCGTGGCGGGCGGGAGGGGCCCGGGAACAGCATGGGGCCCGGCGGGTGGATCACCCGCCGGGCCCCGTGGTGAAAGACCGGTGCCGGTCGCCACCGGGCGGCGCTAGCCGTTGCCCGCCTTCGCGTAGTCCTGTGCCATGCCGCCGGCGAAGTCGTACAGGATGACCTGCTCGTCACCCACGACCCAGGCGTCGTGTCCCGGCGGGCACACGAAGACGTCACCGGGGCCGACCTCGCCCTCGGCCCCGTCGTCCATGAGCAGCCGCATCCGGCCCTGGACGACGTAGCCGTTGTGGTGGATCTGACAGCTCTCCGTGCCCGCGATCGGGCCCACGGACTCGGACCAGCGCCACCCGGGCTCGAAGGTCCCCACGGCGAAGTCCAGTCCGGTGAGGTGGACCGCTTCGAGGTGGCCGCGGGGGAAATCGCGCCGCTCGTCCGGCTTGTCGACCATTTTGATCTCAAGCATGACGGCTCCCTTCAATCGGGCCGTGCCCGATGTGCCGGGGCCGGTCCCGTCTCCTCCGCGACGTCCTACGGCCGGCGCCCACGTCGACCGGACCCCTCACCTCCATGCTCCGCCCGTTCGGCGGGGACTGCCATCCGGGGGAACGGCAGTCCCCCGGCCGGTGGTCAGGCGGCGCCGTACGTGACCTTCACCTCCTTGAAGCCGAGCGAGCCCAGCAGGCCCTTGAGCATGCTCGTGGTGTTCTCCTCGGCGCGCACGGTGAGTTCACTGTCGTCCGCGGCCTCGCCGATGTGCTTGACGGCGAGCTTCTGCACGGCGCGTTCGCTGTTGGGGTTGTCGGAGAAGAGGTCGCCGAGCCGGTCCAGGAGGCCGCGCTGCTTGGAGACGGCGTAGGAGTGGTCGGCGTCGAGCGAGGGCTTGCCGAGCGCGGCGTGCGGCAGCCGGAGCGTGGCGGACGTGCGGTCGTCGTTGACGGACACGTCCTTCTCGTCCAGCCGGCCGAGGTCCACGTAGGCGTCCACGGTGCCCGCGCCGACGTACAGGGTGCGGGTTCCGCGGATCGCGTCCGGCAGGAGCTTGGCGTCCTTCTCCAGGTCCACGACCACCTGGAAGTTGCCGGACGCGGCCTCGTAGCGGCTCATGTCCTGGATGGACTTCAGGAGCGCGGGCCCGGACCGGTCGTGCGTCTCCTCGCCGAACATGTCCCGCAGTCCGGGAAGCACGCTGAGCCGCAGGCCGGCGAACAGCACCGCGAGCACCGCGACGAGGGCGATGAGCGCCTTGATCCAGCCGGGCAACCGGTTCCCGCTCCTGCGGTCCTCGGACGTCGGGCGGGGCGTCTGCTTGGTGGACGTCGTCATGTCGACAGTCCTCCTTTCTCTACGCCGTCTGCCCCCCAATTCCGTCGACACAACGCCGGGTTGGCCGAATCCTCGCGGCGGCGTCGGACGATCACGCGCTCGGCGGCGGTCGGGCCCCGGAACCCGCCGGCCGCCGCGCGGCCAACGTCCGGGCGGGAACCGTCCGCCGTGCCGACGGCGCCCGCGGGCCGGTCCGGGCAAGAGCGCCGCCCCGCCCGTCCGGCGTGCCGACGGCGCCCGCGGGCCGGTCCGGGCAAGAGCGCCGCCCCGCCCGTCCGGCCCCGGGGCGCGGCTGGTAGACAAAGCTTCCCAGCCGCCCCGCCCGACCGGCAGAACCCCCGGAAGGTCCTCCCCGCGCACATGTCCATCTCCGTCACTCGCGATCTGCCCTACACCACCTCGGCGGACGGCCGCCCGCGGCTCCTGGACGTCTACCGGCCCCATCTCGCCGGACCGCTGTCCGTCGCTCTGCTCTGGCACGGCAGCGGGGCCGACGAGAAGGACATGCTGGCTCCCCTGGCCGAGGAGGCGGCGGGCAACGGACTGCTGGTCTTCGTCCCCGACTGGGATCCCGCCGCCGACGACGGGGGCCGGTCCCAACTCCTCGACTCCCTGGCCTACATGCGCAGCCGGGCCGCCCGGTTCGACGGCGCGACGGACCGCTCGGTGGTGGCGGGCTGGTCCGCGGGAGCGGGGGCGGCCGTGGGTGTCGCCCTGTGTCCCCGGTTCGACGACTGGCGCCCCTCCGCGGTGGTCGGGGTCGCGGGGCGCTACGACGTCGTGGCCCGCAGCACCGGGACGGTCCCTCTCGGCGACCTGAAGGAACTGCCCGCCTCGCGGATCCCCGTACACCTGGTGCACGGCGCCGACGACACGGTCGTGCCCGCCCACCACTCGCGCCGGCTGCTCGACGCGCTGCACGAGCAGGGCCGGCCCGCCAGTCTCACGGAACCGGGCACCGACCACGCCGGGGTGGTCATGACCGAGTTCGACCCGCTGCTGGGCCGCTGCCGTCGCTCCCGCTCCGAGCACGCGGTCCGGGCCGGGCAGCAGACGGCACGCATCCTCGCGCAGGCGGCCGTGTCGGGAGCCTGAGCCGCCCCGGTGTCCCGGGGAGAGGCGGTGACCGGCGGTGCCGGGCCTGGCCGTAGCATGTGCCGCGCAGTCCGGATCTGATCTTGGAGGAGCGGATCGTGCGTGACATCGCCGTCTTCAGCGGTAGTGCCCATCCCGAGCTGGCGGCGGAGGTCTGTGCGCAGCTGGGCGTGCCGCTCAGTCCGGCCCGGGTCAGCCGCTTCGCCAACGACTGCCTGGAGGTGCAGCTTCAGGCCAACTGCCGTGAGCGGGACGTCTTTCTGATCCAGCCGCTGGTCGAGCCGGTGCAGGAACACCTCGTCGAGCTGCTGCTGATGTGCGACGCGGCCCGGGGTGCGTCGGCCGGGCGGATCACCGTCGTCATGCCGCACTACGCATACGCCCGCTCGGACAAGAAGGACGCGCCGCGCATTTCCATCGGGGGCCGGCTGGTGGCGGACCTGATGGTGGCGGCCGGGGCGAGCCGCGTCCTGGCCATGACGCTGCACTCGCCGCAGGTCCACGGGTTCTTCTCGGTGCCGGTCGACCACCTGCACGCCCTGCGGGAACTGGCCGCGCACTTCCAGGGGTACGACCTGTCGCGCACGACCGTCGTGTCGCCGGACCTCGGCAACGCCAAGGAGGCCGCCGCGTTCGCGCGGATGCTGGGCGCCCAGGTGGCCGCCGGGGCGAAGCAGCGCTTCGCGGACGACCGGGTGAGCATCAGCTCCGTGATCGGCGAGGTGGCCGGGCGCGACGTCATCGTGCTGGACGACGAGATCGCCAAGGGCAGCACGGTGCTGGAGCTTCTGGAGCGACTGCGGGAACTCGGGCCGCGGTCCATCAGGGTCGCCTGCACGCACGGGCTCTTCGCCGCCGGTGCCCTGAAGCGGCTGAGCGAGCAGCCCGACGTCCTGGAGATCGTGTGCACGAACACCGTGCCGATCGCGGCCGAGGAGCGCACCGACAAACTGCGGATCCTCTCCATCGCCCCGGCCCTGGCCGAGGCGGTCCGGCGCATCCACAACGGTGAGTCGGTCAGCGCCCTGTTCGACGCGCCCGACACCCCCTAGGTGTAGTGGCCCGCAGCGTTGTTGACGCCCCTGATGGGCGGGTGTCCGCACCGTCCCTCCTGCCCCGCGACGCCTGGCACGCGCCTTCGCCGCACGGGGCGTAAGGCCGAGTGCATCCAGTACGGGGCCGTGCACCCGGCACGCGGAGAGCACGCTCCAGGCGGAGCCGGGCCCGCCCTCCGGGCGGACGGAGGGACGTTGCGGACACGACCCGGCCCGGCCCCGCACCGGGCGCCCTCACTCCGAGGGGGCGGGGAGCGCTTGTCCGGGACCGGCCGGGGCGGTCGCCGCCGCACCGAGGACCTCCGTCACGGACGCCACCGGAGGCAGCAGCCTGGCGAGCCCCGTGACCCGCAGGATCCGCAGCGTCAGGGGGTGGGTGCAGACCAGGTGCAGTTCGCCGCCCCGGGCGGCGACCCGGTGCCTGGCGCGGTACAGCAGACGCAGCCCGGAGCAGTCGAAGAACTCGACGTGACGCAGGTCGATCACCACCCGCGGCTCCGGGCGACCGGTCTCGGCGTCCAGGTGCGGGACGATGCCGAGCGCCGTGTCGATGTCGATCTCTCCGTGGAACTCCAGCACGGTGTGGCTCCCGTGGCGGTGGATCCGCAGATGCCGGGCAAGGGGTGCGGGTTCGTGCGGCACGACGACATCGCCTCCCACCGGTTGCTGGACCGGCCCCCCGTGGTGCAAAGCCGTTCCCTGCTCTGCAAGTTACCCCCGTACGAATGAATTCCAGCATGTTCGATTGACATATGTCTCGGAATTGCTCGGCGAGTCCCGGGGTGAGGAGGCGGGCGGGGGGAACGGCGGCGCGGGATGCCCTCCGCCCGGCCCGGAGCGGGCCGGGCCGGGGCACCCTTTTCGCTACGGGATCGTCAGCACCAGCTTCCCGGACGTACGGCCGGTGTCGCCGAGCGCGTGCGCCTTGGCGGCCTCGGCCAGCGGGAACGATCCCGCGATGGTCGCGCGCAGCGTGCCCGCCTCGACCAGCCCGGCGACCGCGGTCATCCCCGCGTGGTCGGCCTCGACGAGCATCTCCACCGCACGGACGCCCAGCCGGCCGGCCTCCTCGATGAAGTCCGTCGCGCCGCTCGGCAGGATTGTGACGAGGAGACCGCCCGGGCGCAGGACGCGCAGCGAGCGGAAGCGGTAGTCGCCGCCGATCGTGTCCAGGACGACGTCGACGTCACGGACGGCCTCGGCGAAGTCGGTCTCCCGGTAGTCGACCGGCTCGTCGACGCCCAGCTCGCGCAGGAAGTCGTGCTTGCCCGCGCTGGCCGTGCCGATCACGTACGCGCCGCGCGCCTTGGCGATCTGCACGGCCAGGTGGCCCACTCCGCCCGCGGCGGCGTGGATCAGCACCCGCTGCCCGGGCTGCACGTCGGCGGTGTCGACGAGTGCCTGCCAGGCGGTCAGCGCGGCGAGCGGGATCGCGCCGGCCTGCTCGTGGTCGACCGACGCCGGCTTGCGGGCGAAGGTGCGGGCGGGGGCGGTGACGTACTCGGCGTGCGAGCCGACGCCGTACGGGTAGGGCAGCATCCCGAAGACCTCGTCGCCGGGCTTGAAGACGGTGACGCCGAGGCCGACCGCCTCGACGACACCGGAGACGTCCCAGCCGAGGACGAAGGGCGGCTCCTTGAGGAAGCCCCCGTTCTCGCGGTGCTTCCAGTCGGTCGGGTTCACTCCCGCGGCGCGCACCCGCACCAACAGTTCGCTCGGGCCCGGGGCGGGGCGCTCCAGTTCCACTTCCTCAAGGACCTCGGGGCCTCCGAGGACGGTCTGACGGATGGCTCGCATCGTGTTCGCAGTGCTCATGGCCTCAAGCCTGCCGGGGTCGGCGCGGCGAGGAAATGGCAAGATTGCCAATATCCGATAGGATCGTGCCATGGAATCCACCGAGCGCGTCGTGGTGCTGGCACTGGAGGGGATCTACCCCTTCGAACTCGGCATCCCCAGCCGGATCTTCGGTGCCGCGGACGGTCGGTACGAGGTGCTCACCTGCAGCGTCGACGGCCGCCCGGTACGCACCAACGCCGACTTCTCGGTGACCGTCGAGCACGGTCCCGAGGTCCTGGCCACGGCGGACACGGTGGTGATCCCGCCCATCACCCCGTCGTACGTCACCTCGTGGCTGTCCGACGAGATCACCGCCGCGCTCCGGCACATCCGGCCCGGCGCCCGCATCGTCTCGATCTGCACCGGCGCCTTCGTGCTGGCGGCGGCCGGTCTCCTCGACGGGCGGCGGGCCACCACGCACTGGCAGCTCGCCGACCACTTCCGCACGATGTTCCCGCGCGTGGACCTGGACCCCGACGTGCTCTTCGTCGACGACGGGGCGATCCTCACCTCGGCCGGCGCCGCCTCCGGCGTCGACGTCTGCCTCCATCTGATCCGCAAGGACCACGGCAGCGAACTGGCCAACAGGGTGGCCCGTCGCTGCGTCGTGCCGCCGTGGCGGGACGGCGGTCAGGCGCAGTACATCGAGCAGCCGGTCCCCGAACCCTCGTCCGCCGGTACGGCCGCCACCCGGCAGTGGGCCCTCGAGCGCCTCGGCGACCCGCTGACCCTCGCCGATCTCGCGGGCCATGCCCGGATGAGCCTGCGGACCTTCGCCCGCCGCTTCAACGACGAGGTGGGCATGAGCCCGGGCCGCTGGCTCATCCAGCAACGGGTCGCGCGCGCCCGCCATCTCCTGGAGTCGAGCGATCTCGCCGTGGACCAGATCGCCGGCGAGGTGGGCTTCGCGACCGGTGCCTCCCTGCGCCAGCACCTGCACGCCGCGATCGGCGTCTCGCCCCAGGCGTACCGGCGCACGTTCCAGGCCGTGCGCTAGGGGGTGCCGTTCGGATCGCCCCCCGGTGGCCCCGGCCCCGGCCCCTGCGCCGGTCACCGGCTCCGGTGCAGGGCGACCAGCAGCTGCCAGGCCTGGTGGGCGATGTCCTCCGGGGTGGCCTCGATGAGACCGTGCAGCCAGTCGGCGAGGACCCCGGCGAAGGTGGCGGCCACCGCGGAGGCGACCAGAGGGGCGTCCGCGGCGCCGGCGAGCTCCCGCTCGGCGAGGCTGCGGGCCCGGAGGTCGCGGTGGAGCACGTGTCCGAGCGGTCCGCCGCCGCCCGGGCTCAGCAGGGCCCGGCAGAGCCCCGCGTGCGGGGCGAGGCCCGCGAAGAACGCGAGCAGGGCGGGCGGCGCCGACACCGGGTCCGGACGGCCGCGCCACGCGTGCAGCGCGTCCACGGCGTCCCGTACGACCTCGGCGCAGGCGTCCACCGCCAGCGCCTCCAAGTCGGCGTAGTGCACGTAGAACGTGGCCCGGCCGACCCCGGCCGTGCGCACGAGCGCCGCGACGCCGATCTCCTCCAGGGGGCGGCGGGCGCACTCGTCGAGCAGCGCTTGGCGCAGCCGCGCCCGGGTGCGCGCGGCACGCGGGTCCTGCGAGACCGGCGGCGCGTGTGGGCCCTGGTTCTCGTGCGGGCCCCGGTTCTCGTGCGGTGCCCGGCCCTTGTTCGGCTCCCGGCCTTCGTGCCGGGCCCGGCCCTCACGCGGCACCCGGCCCGCTCGCGGGGCCGGTCCGGTGCGGCCCTCCCGCGGTCCGCGGCGGTCCTCCGGCGTCACCGGGCGGCCAGTACCGCGGCCAGGGCGAGGGCGCCGGGCAGCGCCTGGGCGACCAGGATGCGGCGGTTCGCGGTGGCCGCGCCGTACACCCCCGCCACCACCACGCAGCCGAGGAAGAACACCTGGACGCGGAAGCCGGTCGGGTCCCCGGCGATCAGGCCCCACAGCAGGCCGGCGGCCAGGAATCCGTTGTAGAGGCCCTGGTTGGCGGCCAGCGGTGCCGTCAGCCGGGCCGTCTCGGGATCGAAGCCGTGCAGCTTCCGGCCCGGCCCGCGCTCCCACAGGAACATCTCCAGGACCAGGATGTAACCGTGCAGCGCGGCCACCAGCCCGACCAGTACGTTCGCGACCGCTTGCATCTGCTCCACCGCTCCCGGGCAAGGCGTCTTCTTGGACAGGTGTCCACTATAGCTGGACAGTCGTCCAGGAAATGCCACGCGCCCGCAACCTCACACGTGCCCGGACCGAGGGCGCGATTGCCCCGTGCGCCTCAGGGGTAGCGATGCGGAGGTTTCGCGCCCGGTCGAGTTCCTCGTGCTCACCGGTCCTGCTTTTTCCGTCTCCAAAGGGGGAGTTGACGTGTCGGGCAGCCTCGCGCCCAGCGAGTTGAGTCGGAGTGAGCGGAGCATGTGGGCCGCGTTCCGCCGTGGCGAGTGGCACGCGGACGGCGGCGAAGTGCGGGCTGCTGCCGTCCGCAGGCTGCTGCTCGCCCCGCCCCTGCCCGAGCCCGGACACCTGGCCAGGCTGCGCCTGCGCGACGTCCGCGTCGTCGGACGACTGGACCTCGCCGAAGCCGTCGTCGCCGGGACGCTGCGCCTGCACCACTGCCGCTTCACCGAGGCGCCCTGTCTCGACGGCGCGTCGCTCGGCGCCCTGGAGATCCGGGACTGCGCACTGCCCGGTCTGTCGGCGGTCGGCGTGACGACCGGCGGGAGGTGCGAGATCAGCGGCTGCCGCGTGGACGGCCCGACGTACCTCGACGGCGCCTCGATCGGCGGCACCCTGCACCTGGAGCACAGCCGGCTGACCGCGCGCGCCGAGGGCGCCCTGCACCTGCGGTGTGCCACCGTCGGCGGAGACGTCCGGGCCGGCGGGGGATTACGCGTCGACGGGTGCGCCGACCTCCGCGACACCTCCGTACGCGGCAGTGTCGTCCTCACCGGTGCGGCCCTCGCCGACCCGGACGGGACCGTGCTCAGGGCGAACCGGCTGCACATCGGCGGCGACCTCGACGGCCGCGGGGGCCTGATGGCCGAGGGGACGGTGGACCTGTGCGATGCACGGGTCGGCGGCGGCGTGCTCCTCGACGGCGCCTCCCTCGGCGTGGGGCACGGACCCGCGCTGCGGGCCCACGGCATAGACGTCGGCGCCGAGTTCAACTGCTGCGACGGCTTCACCGCACGCGGCAGACTCTCGCTGAGCAACATCACCGTGCGCAGCCGGGTGTCCTTCGCGGACGCGCGCATCGACGTCCCGGCGGGCAGTCCCGCCCTCACCAGCCGGCGCTCCACCGCCTCCGAACTCACCCTGAGCCTCGGCCGTCCGGTGCACGGCACCGTCGATCTCAGCCACACCCGGGTCACCGTGCTGCGCGGCACCTCCGAGGACTGGCCCGACGCCGTGCGCCTGGAAGGCGTCGTGTACGAGAGCCTGCTGCCGTACCTCCCCGCCCGGCAGCGGCTGCCGCTGCTGACCCGCGACCCGCAGGGCTTCACCCCCCAGCCGTACGAGCAACTCGCCTCCGTGTACCGGCAGCACGGCCACGACGCCGACGCGCGCACGGTGCTGCTGGCCAAGCAGAGCCGGTTGCGGGCCACCCTGCCGTGGCCGGGGCGGGTGTGGAGCCGGCTCCAGGACATCACCGTCGGATACGGCTACCGGCCGATGCGCGCCGTGTGGTGGCTGCTCGCGATCATGGCCACCGGCACCCTTCTGTTCAGCCGGTTTCCACCGCAACCGCTCGACCCGGGCGGACCGCCCCGCTTCCAGCCCGCCGTCTACACCCTCGACCTGGTCCTGCCCCTGGTGGACCTCGGCCAGGAACAGGCCTTCAGCCCCGGGGGCGGACTCCAGTGGGCGGCCGTGATCCTCGTCTGCCTGGGCTGGCTGCTGGCTACCACCGCGGCCGCCGGCGCCAACCGCATCCTGCGACGGTCGTGACGGCGGCAGGTGCGGCGGCCGCTCGCGTGCCCGCCCCCTCACCCCGCCTCGGCCGCACGGCGCAGCGCCTGGGCACGCAACGCCAGCTGCATCTCGAACTGGGCCGTCGGGTCGAGCAGTCGGTCGCCGAAGAGCGCGTCCAGCTGCCGCATCCGGTACCGCACCGTCTGCGGGTGCACGGCGAGCCGGGCCGCGACCTCGCTGGCGTTGTGCCCGCACTGCAGCCAGCTCAGCAGGGTCTCGGCGAGCCGTTCCCGCTGCGGGGAGCGCAGGTCCTCCAGTGGGCTCAGATGGCGTTCGGCCATGGCGTCCACCAGCGTCTCGTCCCGGAACAGCAGCAGCGTCGCCAAGTGGTCCCGGCAGCGGACCGGTTCCGTGCCGGGCAGGATGCCGCGCCGCACCAGGTCCAGCGCCTGCGCCGCCCAGCGCAGCGACCGCGCGCCCTCCCGCAGGGCGACCGTCGGGCCCATCGCCGCGCGCAGGCCGCGCAGCGCCGCGGCGACGGCGCGGGCCCGCCCCGGCCCGTCGGGGTCGGGCACCACGAGGACGGACGGCTGGACGTCGAACCGGGCGAGGAACCCGGGCGGCACGATGGGCCGCGCCGCCGTCGGGTGCGGTCCCGGGTCGATCGCCACCACCGCGAGCGTCCGCGGCACCGGCCACCGGACGGTGTGCGCCAGATCCCCGATGGCCTCGGCCGACACCGGCGGGTCGGCCGTCAGCAGGTCGATCAGCCGGGCCCGTCGCTGCTGCAGCTCGCCCGCCGCGTGCAGCCGTGCCTCCGTGTACCCGGCGGTCGTCGCGGCGGCCATCTCGTCCAGGTGCAGGAACAGGGCCTCGCCGAAGGCCGCGAGCACCCCCCGGGGCAGCAGGTCGGCGTCCACCAGGGCGTTGATACGCCGCCAGGTCACCCGCGCGCCGAGGCGCAGGGCGGACTGGAACGAGTCGAGACTGCGTCCCTCGTCCGCCTCCCCGCGCCCGATGCGCTGGTACGTCGCCTTCACCGGTTCCCAGTCGGTGTCCGGCTTCGCCATGCGTTCGAGGAACCCCTGCAGGGCATGCTCCACACCCCGGTGCACCACCTGCATGTACGTGTCGTCCGTCGGACGGGCGTACTCCGGGATGTCGGTCCTGATCGCGCGGGCGACCTCCTCGGTGATGTCGTCGAAGTACGGTCGCAGGGTGGCGTGCAGACCCGAAGGGAAGGCCTTGAAGGGGCCGTTCGGCTCCTCCACGGAGTCCGGGCCGGCCGTCTTCCGGGCGTCCCCCGGGGCCCGGGCGACCGGCCTGCGGCCGGCGTCCGAGTCGTCCACGGCCCGGCCCCCTCGGGTACGGCCGGCGGCGACGCCGTCCACGGTCCGGGCGCCCGCCTTGCGGCCGTCCGCCGACCCGTCCGGGGCCCGGGCGGCCGTGCTCCGGCGGCCCGGGCAGTCGTCCGAAACCCGCGGTGCCGCGCCTGAGGCGGTCCCACCGGCCGGCGGCACGTGCGTTCCGTGGACTGCGGCCTCGCTCTCCCACGTCCGTAACCCGTTCAACGCGGCGGCTCCCTCCTGTGCGCGGGAACAGGGGAGGGGAGACGATACCGGCAGTAACACCCGGCGGCTCCTCGGCGACGGACGAACCCGGGCGTGCGGATTGTCACTTGCGGACAACGCGCGCGTGTCCGCGGTCCCCCCGCGCCACCACCCTCCGGTGGCGGCCCCGGCGGCGCAGCGCGAGCAGCGTGACGAACGCTCCGGCCAGCACGCAGCAGGCGGCCAGCCGGAGTCCGAGGTCGTAGCCGTGCAGGAACGCGCTGCGCGCGTCCGCGCCGGCCCGCAGCTCCGCCCGTTCCCGCCGGGTGAGGGCGACGCCCACCAGCACCACGCCGAAGACCCCGGAGACCTCACGCGCCGCGCTCACCAGACCGGTGGCCGCGCCCGTGTGCGCGGCCGGCACCTCGGCCAGTGAACGCACCGTCAGCGGCGTGGTGAGCGCCGAGCCCACGCCGATCAGCAGCAGCCCCGGCTGCAGGTCCGCGTACCCGGCCCGCAGCCCCGTCCCGGAGACGTACAGCAGGCCGAGCGCCACCAGGGCGAGCCCCGCGGCGATCGACACGTGCGCGCCCAGGGTCCGCGCCGCCCGTTCGGCGAACGGCGTGCACAGGAGCAGCGCTCCGGCGAGCGGCAGGAAGGCCAGGCCCGCCTTCGTCGGGGAGAAGCCGAGGACGCGCTGGAGGTAGAGGGCGGTGAAGAAGAAGACGCCGTTGACGCCGATGCCCCACAGCATCTGGGCGAGGACCCCGCCGGTGAGGAACCGGTCGCGCAGCAGCCGCAGTTCGACGAGCGGCCGCGCCGTCCGCGCCTCCCGGACCACGAAGGCGAGGCCGCAGACCGCGGAGACGGCCAGGCACGGCGGGACGGGGGCCCGGCCGAAACCGTGCTCGCCTCCGCGCACCAGACCGAACGTGAGGAGGTACAGGGAGAGGACCGAGAGCAGGACGCCGGGCAGGTCCGGCGCGCCGCCCGCGGGGGCGGACCGGGCGGGGACGGCGGGCACCAGCAGCAGGGTGAGCGCGCCGAACGGCACGTTCAGTGCGAACACCCAGCCCCAGGACCACTGCTGGGTGACGAATCCGCCGACGACGGGTCCGAGGGCCAGGGCCACGGCCAGCGCCGCGGTCCACAGGCCGACGGCGGTGGAGCGCCTCGCGGCGGGCAGGTCGGCGGCGACCACGGCCAGTGAGGCGGGGATGACCAGCGCCGCTCCGACCCCCTGTACGCTGCGGGCCGCGATGAGGGTGCCGCCGCTGTCCGCGAGCGCCGCCGCACCCGAGGCCGCCGTGAAGACCACGATGCCGGTCGCGAGGACGCTCCGGCGCCCGAAGAGGTCCGTCAGCCGTCCGCCGGGCAGCAGCAGGGCGCCGAAACTGAGCACGTAGCTGGCTGCCACCCACTCCAAGTCGCTCACGGACAGGCCGAGTTCACGCTGCACGGTGGGCAGGGCCACATTGATCACGGTGTTGTCGAGGGTCGTGATGAACCCGGTCAGGGTGAGCAGCGCCATCAGGGCGGACAGCCGTGCACGTCCCACACCCGCTCCCTCCGCCGGACCGTGCCGTGGCACGGATTCTCTGCGCGGGGCAGCGGCCGGGGCTCTGCCCCGGGACGCCGAATCACGGCGCTCTCTTTGTCAGGGAACTGACATAAGTCAATTGACGATCTGTCAGCAGACCGTCTAACTCAACCCTCGCTCCCCGGCGGAACCTGGTGCACCTCCCCGAGGAAACAACCGTTCGACCGTACCGATCAGTTGGAGCCGCCATGACCTCCGCCAGGCTCGCCCCGGACGCCGCGCTGACGGACCACCTGGGGCACTGGGCCCGCCACCGGCCGCAACAACGGGCCCTGAGTCACGTCGACTTCCCCGACGCCGCCTCGGCCGGCCTGCACCGCACCCTCGGCTGGCGTGCCCTCGACGCCCGGGCCCGCGCCGTCGCCGACCGGCTGACGACGGTGGTGGCTCCTGGCGACCGGGCCGCCCTGGTGCTGCCCCAGGGCCTCGACTACGTGGTGGCCTTCCTCGGCTGCCTGTACGCCCGGGTGATCGCCGTGCCCCTCTTCGGCCCGCGACTGCCCGGCCACGAAGGCAGGCTGGCGGCCGTCCTCGCCGACTGCGAACCCGCCTGTCTGCTCTCCGACGCCGGCACCGCCGACGCCGTGCGGGCCTTCACCCGGGAACGGGGCCTGCCGTCGGTACCGCTCGTGGCGGTCGACCGCCTCGCCATCCAGCGCAACGGGTTCGGGGGTCCGAACCCGGCTCAGGACCCCGACGACATCGCCTACCTGCAGTACACCTCCGGCTCCACCCGCAGTCCGGCCGGCGTCATGATCAGCCACGCCAACGTCGTCGCCAACGCCCGGCAGGCCATCGAGGCCTTCGTCGCCGACCCGCAGGCCGCCACGACCGTCGGCTGGCTGCCGCTCTTCCACGACATGGGGCTGGTCCTGAGCGTCGCGGCACCCGTGGTGGGCGGCTTCCCGTCCGTCCTGATGGATCCGGTGGCCTTCCTGGAGGAACCGGCACGCTGGCTCCGGCTCCTCGGCGCGTACGACGGCACCGTCAGCGCCGCACCGAACTTCGCGTACGACTACTGCGTGGCCCGCACCGCGCCCGAACTCGCCGACGAACTGCGTCTGGACCGCGTCCAGGTGCTCATCAACGGCAGCGAGCCGGTGCGGCCGGGCACGATCGAGCGCTTCGGCGCCGCCTTCGGACCCGCGGGTCTGCACCCGGACGCCCACTGCCCCGCCTACGGTCTCGCCGAGGCCACCGTGTTCGTCACCGCGGACCCGCCCACGAGCGCGCCGCGCACGGTGGTGTGCGATCCGGTCGCCCTCGCCGAGGGGCGGATCGAGGCCATCGAGGCCGTCGCGGACGAGCCCACCGGCCGGCCGGAACACCCCGACCCCGCCGTGCTGGTCACCTGCGGCATGCCGGTCGGGCAGGAACTGCGGATCGCCGGCACGGACGGCGCGGTGCTGCCCGAGGGGCAGGTCGGGGAGATCCAGGTACGCGGCCCCAACGTAGGGCGCGGCTACTGGAAGCGCGCCGAACGGGCCTTCGGGGACCCGGACGGGTGGCTGCGCACCGGGGACCTGGGCGCCCTGCACGACGGACGGCTCCTGGTGACCGGCCGCCTCAAGGACGTGATCATCGTGGACGGGCGCAACCACTATCCGCAGGACATCGAGGAGACCGTGCAGAGCGCGCTGCCCCTCGTCCGCCGCGACCGGCTCGCCGCGTTCGGCGTGACCCGCGAGGACGGCACCGGCGAGGAGCTCGTGGTGGTGGCCGAGCACCGCAGGGACGCCGCGCCCACGGCGCGGCAGATCCGGGACGCCGAACGCGTCGTCAGGGCCGCGGTGTCGGCCCGGCACGGGCTGCGGCTCGGCGCGCTGTGCTTCGTCCCACCGGGCGCGGTGCCACGGACCAGCAGCGGCAAGGTGGCCAGGAACGCGACCCGGGCGCGCTTCCGCGACGGCGGGTTCGGTGCCCGATGACCCCGACGCGCACGCAGATCCGCGCCGTCGTCGTCGAGCGGCTGGGCGCCTGGTACGGACTCCCGCCCGAGGCCGTCCCCGACGACCGGCCGCTGGCCGAGCTGGGCCTCACCTCACGGGACGCGGTGGCGCTGACCGCACGGCTCGGCGAGCTGGTGGGGCGGCGGCTGCCCGACACGCTCCTCTGGGACACCGGGACGATCGACGCGCTGACCGCGGAGCTGAGCCGGGCCCGCGACCCGCGCGGCCCGGCGGGCCGGCGGACGGACGAGACGCCCACCGGTGGGCCGGCACCGCAGGCACGGGGAGGGACCCGCACCGCCGTCGACCCGGCCGGTCCGCCGGCCCCCGTCGCCGTCGTCGGGCTGGGCTGCCGCTTCCCCGGCGGTGCCGACTCGCCCGCCGCGTACTGGCGGCTGCTCACCGAGGGACGGGACGCCGTCGGCACGGTCCCCCGGGGGCGATGGGACCCCTTCCCCGTCCCTCCCGACGCGGTCAGGCACGGCGCCTTCCTCGACGACGTCGCCGGCTTCGACGCCGAGTTCTTCGGCATCGCGGCGCACGAGGCGGCCGCCATGGACCCGCAGCAGCGGATGCTCCTCGAAGTCGCCCACGAGGCCCTCGACCACGCGGCACTGCGGGTCGGAGGCACCCGCACCGGTGTGTTCGTCGGCATCAGCGGCAACGAGTACGCCCACCTCACGGCCGCCGCCCCCGACGCCTGGACGGCCACCGGCGCCGCCCTGAGCATCGCCGCCGGCCGCCTCTCGTACGCCCTCGACCTGCGCGGCCCGAGTCTCGCCCTCGACACCGCCTGCTCGTCGTCGCTGGTCGCCGTGCACCACGCGGTCCGCGCGCTCCTGACGGGGGAGTGCGAGACCGCGCTGGCCGCCGGGGCGAATGTGCTCCTGACTCCCGCCGTCACCGTCGGCCTCCAGCGGGCGGGCGCCCTCGCACCGGACGGTCGCTGCAAGGCCTTCGACGCGTCCGCCGACGGAATCGTCCGCGGCGAGGGCTGCGGAGTCGTCGTACTGAAACGACTCGCGGACGCCGAGCGGGACGGCGACCGGGTGCTGGCCGTCATCCGCTCCACGGCGGTCAACTCCGACGGCCGCTCCAACGGTCTGACGGCGCCCAGCGCGGCGGCCCAGCGCGCCCTCCTCGCCGACGCGCACCCCGACCCCGCGACCGTGGACTACGTCGAGGCGCACGGCACCGGGACCGCCCTCGGCGACCCCGTCGAGGCGGGCGCCCTCGGCGCGGTGCTCGGCACCGGGCGCGACCTGGAACGGCCCCTGCTCATCGGCTCGGCGAAGACCAACCTCGGACACCTGGAGGCCGCCGCCGGGATCGCCGGGCTCATCAAGACCGTGCTGGCCCTGCACCACGGCGAGATCCCGCCCCAGCTGCACTTCGTCCGCCCGGGACCGCACGCCGACCTGGACGCCCTGGGACTGCGCGTCGTCACCTCCGCCGAACCGTGGCCGCGCTACTCGGGGACGGCCACCGCAGGCGTCTCCGCCTTCGGCTTCGGCGGCACCAACGCGCACGCCGTGCTCGCCGAACACCGTACGGCCCCCCGGCCGCGGGCACCCCGCGAGCAGCCCGCGCTGCTGCTGCTCGACGCGCCCACCGCGCGGCGCGTCCGCACCTACGCCGGCGAGCTCGCCGACTGGCTGCCCGGAGCCGGCCGCGTCCGCGACGCCGACCTGGCCCGGACCCTGGCGGGCCGCGCCGGACGCGGACGCCGACGCGCCGCCGTCGTGACCCGGGACAGGACGCAGACGCTGGACGCGCTGCGCCGGCTGGCCACGGGCGAACCCTCCCCGTACGTGGTCACGGGAGAAGGGACACCGGAAGGGCCCGGGCCGGTGTGGGTCTTCTCCGGCTACGGCTCCCAGTGGCCCGGCATGGGACAACGGCTCCTCGCCTCCGAACCCGTGTTCGCCGAGGCCGTGGAACGCCTGGAGCCCCTGCTGCGGTGGCACGCGGGCGTCTCCCTGAGCCGCAGCCTGCGCCCGGACGCCGACCTGTCCTCGCCCGCCGTCGTCATGCCCGTGCTGTACGGCATGCAGCTCGCCCTCGCCGACCTGTGGCGGTCGTACGGGCTGGAGCCGGCCGCCGTGATCGGGCACTCCCTGGGGGAGATCGCCGCGGCCGTCGTCGCGGGGGCCCTGGACGCCTCCACGGGAGCGCGGATCGTCGCCGTGCGCTCCCGGCTGCTCGCGGGGCTGGCCGGGGGCGCCATGGCGGTCGTGGGCCGCTCCGAACGGGACGTCCTGGCGCTCGCCGCGGACCTGCCCACCGTCCACATCGCCGTGCACGCCTCCCCGGCGCAGTGCGTCGTGACGGGTTCCGCGGGGGAGGTGGCCACCCTGGTGGCGGCGGTGACCGACCGGGGAGGATTCGCCCGCTCCCTCGGAGTGTCCGGAGCCGGGCACTCGCCCGAAGTCGAGCCCATTCTCGCGGAGTTCGCCCGGGAGCTGGGCCATCCGGAACCGGCCGCCGCCGTACGTCCCCGCTATTCGACGGTGCTCGACGACCCCCGGGACCCCGCTCCGTACGACACCGCGTACTGGGTGGCCAATCTGCGCCGGCCCGTGCGGTTCGCCCAGGCCGTGCGCGCCGCGGCCGAGGACGGTCACCGTGTCTTCCTCGAAGTCGCGCCGCACGCCACCCAGTTGCACCCCCTCACCGACTCGCTGCCCGAGGGGTCCCTGATCGTCCCCACGCTGCGCAGGGACACGGACGACGCCCTCACGTTCCGCACCTCGCTCGCCACGCTCCTCGTGAACGGCGTGCCGGCCCCCGGCCTCCGCGAGCGGCTGGACGGCCGCATCGTGGACGTGCCCCCGCCGCGCTGGCGGCACCGCCGGTTCTGGTTCGGCGAGGAGAGCGATGCAGCCCCGTCGGCCGAGGCGCCCGAGACGGCCGGCGCCGGTCCCGTGGAGCGGCTGCGGGCGTGCGTGGCCGGGGTCATGGGATACGGCCCCGACCGCATCGACCCCGACCTGCCGCTCACCGACCTCGGCCTGGACTCGCTGACGGCCGTACGGATCCGCGGCGTCGTGGAGCGGGAGTTCGGGGTGACCCTCGAACCGGGCGTCCTGCTCAGGCAGGGAACCCTGCGAGCGGTGGCGACCCTCCTCGCCTCCGGGCCCGAGGCGGGCTTCGCACCGGTGATGGAGGCGGCCCCCGGGCCCGAGGCGGGCTTCGCGCCCGTGACGGAGGCCGCCCCCGGGCCCGGTGCCGCGCCCGCGGTGACCCCCGGCCTCCGGGCTCGGCCGAGTTCTGCGCACCGCGCCGCGGAGACTTCCTCGGCGTCCGCGGCGGCGTCCCTGCGGTGCCTTCCGGGCGCGGGCCCGGGCACCCCGCTGTTCCTCGCCCACGCCGCAGGGGGTTCCTCCGACGTCTACGCCCGGCTGGCCGAACGACTGGACGGGCAGCGGCCGTCGTACGGGTTCGACCGGCTGGCCGATCCGGACGACGTGCCCGGGCGCGCGGCCGAGTTCGTCCGGCGGATCCGGGCGGTGCGCCCCGCGGGGCCGTGGGCCGTGGGCGGCTGGTCGTACGGGGGAGTGCTGGCCCAGGAGGCCGCGCGGCTGCTGTCGGCACACGGCACGGTCGAGGCCCTCGTGCTCATCGACTCGGTGCTGCCGCTGCCCGCCCCGCCGGGAACCGACCACGCCGGCCTCACCCGGCGCCGCTTCGCGGACTTCGCCGCGTACGTGCACCGCACCTACGGGACACCGCTCGACCTCCCCTACGGCGAACTGGCCGCGCTGGACGACGCCTCGCAGATCGACCTCGTGATGAAGGTGCTCGCGGAGGCCGTGCCGCTGCCGCACTCCGTCCTGGAGCACCAGCGCACGTCGTATCTCGACCTGCGCAGCGGGGAACGCCACCGGCCGGGGTGCTACGAGGGCCGGACCCTGCTCTACCGGGCGAGCGACCCCGCCCCGCACACCGTCCGGGACCCCCGCTACGAGCGCGACGACGCGACGCTCGGCTGGGACGCCTTCTGCCCCGACCTCACCGTGGCGCCGCTGCCCGGCCACCATCTGTCCCTGCTCGATCCGCCCGCCGTCGATGCCCTGGCCCGGCTGCTGACACGCGATCTCGGCGAGCGGGACGCGTCCTGACCGTCCGATCCACACCGTCCCCAAGACGAGGAGTGGGCCCGTGCCCGTACACCGTCCCTCGCGCCGCACCGTCCTGCGCGCGACCCTGGCCTCCACCGCGACCCTGGCCGCCACGGCGGCCGGCACCACCGCGGCCTCGGGCGGCTCCGCCCGCATCACCGCCGAGACGTGGCTGGACGCCCGGACCGTCGACCTCACCGTCGCCTCGGCCGCCGTCGGCACGTCCCTGCCGGTCCGGGTCGTCCTGCCGGCCGCCCACGCCGCACAACCCGCCCGCACCTGGCCCGTCCTCTACCTCCTCCAGGGGGCGCACGACGACTACATGTCGTGGACCCGGGAGACCGACGTCGCCACCTTCCTCGCCGGCCGCGACCTCATCGCCGTGATGCCCTCCTCGGGGCCCACCGGCATCCCCACCGACTGGTGGACGTACGGCTCGCCCACCGCACCGGACTACGAGACGTTCCAGGTCGACGAGGTCATGGAACTGCTGCGGCAGCACTTCCGGGCGGGCGACCGGCGTGCCGTCGCCGGTGTCTCCACCGGCGGCTACGGCGCCCTGGCGTTCGCCGCCCGCCGCCCCGGCGTGTTCGGCGCCGCGGCCTCCTACAGCGGCGTCCTGGACACGACGGCGCCGGGCATGCCGACCGTGCTGTCCGCGATCGTCGCGCGGGAGTCCCTGCCGCCGTCGGCCCTGTGGGGCAGCCCCCTGCTCCACCGCGCCAACTGGAACCGGCACAACCCCGCCGCGCTCGCGGACGCGCTCGCAGGGACCCGGCTGTACCTCTCGCAGGGCGCCGGGCTCCCCAGCACCGACTTCGGCAACCTCGAAGGAGCGGTGCTCGAAGGCACGCTGACGGGCCAGTTCCGCCGGTTCTCCCGGCGGCTGGAGTCGCTGGGCATCCCGGCCCGGGTGAGCTCCTACGGCGGCGGCTCGCACTCCTGGCCCTACTGGCAGCGGGAGTTCAAGGCCTCCTGGCCGACGCTCGCCGCGGGCCTGGGCCTCAACTGACCCCTCGAAGGAGGAACGACATGGATGTCCTGGCCGAGGCCGTGGTGGCGGGAGCCGCCGGTGCCGAGCTGGAGCGCCTACCCCTGCCCACCCGCTTCACGGCCGCGCACCTCAGGGCGGAGGACGTCGACAGCTTCACCGGCGTCGCCGACAAGGACGTGCGCAAGTCGATCCACATCGGACCGGTGCCGATGCCCGAACTCGCGCCGGACGAGGTCCTGGTGGCCGTCATGGCGAGCAGCATCAACTACAACACCGTCTGGTCCGCGATGTTCGAGCCGCTGCCGACCTTCACGTTCCTCCGGCAGTTCGGCCGCCGGGACCGCTGGTCCGCCCGGCACGACCAGCCGTTCCACGTGGTGGGCTCGGACGCGGCGGGTGTCGTCGTACGCACGGGTGGCGGCGTGCGCAGATGGCGGGTCGGCGACCACGTCGTCGTCAGCCCCGTGCACGTCGACGAGGAGGAACCCGAGACGCACGCCGACGCCATGCTCGGCCCGGGCCAGCTGGCGTGGGGGTTCGAGACGAACTACGGCGGGCTGGCGCAGTACGGCGTCGTCCGGGCCAGTCAGCTCCTGCCCAAACCGCCCCGGCTGACCTGGGAGGAGGCGGCCGTCAACCCGCTCTGCGCGGGGACGGCCTACCGCATGCTGGTCAGTGACCGGGGCGCCCGGATGACCCAGGGCGACGTGGTGCTGATCTGGGGGGCGGCCGGGGGGCTGGGCGCCTACGCGGTGCAGCTCGTGCGCAACGGCGGCGGCATCGCCGTGGGCGTGGTCGGCAGCGAGGCCAAGGCGGAGTACGCGCGCCGCCTCGGCTGCCATGCTGTGATCGACCGCAACGAGATCGGGCTGACGGGAAGTGAGCCCGCCGATCCCGCGACGGTCGGCAAACGGCTCGGCAAGCGCATCCGGGCCGCGACCGGCGAGGACCCCCACATCGTCTTCGAGCACGTCGGCCGGGCCACGTTCGGTGTCTCCGTCTTCGTCGTGCGGCGCGGCGGATCCGTCGTGACCTGCGGCTCGAGTTCCGGGTACCGCCACGAGTTCGACAACCGCTACCTCTGGATGCGGCTCAAGCGCGTGATCGGCAGCCACGGCGCCAACCTCCAGGAGCAGGCGGCCGTCAACCGGCTCCTGGACCTCGGCCGGCTCGCGCCCGCCCTGACCGCCACCTACCCCCTCGCCGACACGGCGGAGGCCGCCCGGCTCGTCCAGAACAACGCCCACATGGGCAAGGTCGGCGTCCTGGCCCTGGCGCCGCGGCCGGGCCTCGGCGCCACCGCGCCGGGCCCGGCGGGGACCAGCTGAACCTCAGGCGTCCGCGGCCGCGAACACGCGCTCACCGCCGACGTACGTCAGGGCCACCCGCGCCTCCGCGATCGCCTCCGGCGGCCCGGCGAACAGGTCGCGGTCCAGCACGACCAGGTCGGCGAGCGCACCGGCGCGGACGCTTCCGGTGTCGTCCAGGTGGTTGGCGTACGCCGAACCGGCCGTGTACGCCGTGATCGCGGCCGTCAGGGCGATCCGTTCGGCGGGCAGGAACACGGGGCCGGACTCGCCGGGCAGCACCCGGTTGACGGCGACGTGGATGCCCTGGAGCGGGTCGGGGCTGCTGACCGGCCAGTCGCTGCCCGCCGCGAGCCGTGCCCCCGCCCGCAGCAGCGACCCGAACGGGTACTGCAGGGCGGCCCGTTCGGGTCCGAGGAAGGGGATCGTCAGCTCGTCCATCTGCGGTTCGTGGGCGGCCCACAGCGGCTGGATCGTGGCGGTCGCCCCGAGCCGGGCGAAGCGCGGCACGTCGTCGGGGTGCACGACCTGGAGGTGGGCCAGGTGCGGACGGTTGTCGCCGGCGCCGTTCGCCCGGCGCGCCGCCTCGACGGCGTCCAGGGCGTCGCGCACCGCCCGGTCGCCCAGGGCGTGGAAGTGGCACTGGAAGCCGAGGGCGTCCAACGCCGTGACGTACGAGGGGAGCCGCTCCGGATCGATGAAACTGGTGCCCCGATTGGCCGTGGCACAGCCGCACTTGTCGAGGTACGGGTCGAGCAGCGCCGCGGTGCCGGTCTCGGCGACCCCGTCGAGCATCAGTTTGACGGTGGAGGCACGGAACCGGCCATGGCTCAACGCGGCCCGACGCTCGACGAGTTCGGGGATCTGCTCGGCGCCGCGCGCCCGGTCCCACCACAGGGAGCCGACCACGCGGGCGGTCAGCGAACCGTCCCGGGCCGCCGCCAGGTAGGCGTCCGCCGGATCGTCCATGCCGAGGAACGCGCCGACCAGGGCGTCCTGCCAGGCGGTGATCCCGAGGGCGTGCAACCGCCGTTGGGCGTGCAGCAGCGCGGCGAGCCGGTCCGCCGCGGTGGCCGGCGGCGCGAGCCGGCCGACGTACTGCATGGCCCCTTCCTGGAGCATGCCGGTGGGCTCGCCGGCGGCGTCGCGCTCGAACCGTCCGTCGGCCGGGTCGGGGGTGTCGCGTGTGACGCCCGCCAGCTCCAACGCACGGCTGTTGACCCAGGCGCCGTGGTGGTCCCGGTTCGGCAGGTACACCGGCCGGTCCGGGACGACCGCGTCGAGCAGTTCCCTGGTCGGCGTGCCGCCCTCGAAGGCCTCCATGGACCAGCCGCCGCCCGTGATCCACTCCCGTCCTGGGTTCCCGTCGGCATAGGCGCGGACGGCGGCGAGGGTGTCCGCGGCCGTCTTCGCGGCGGTCAGGTCGCACTGGGTGAGTTCCAGCCCCGCCGGCACCGGATGGACGTGCGCGTCCTGGAAGCCGGGGAGCAGCAGCCGGCCCGCGAGATCGACGATCTCGGTCCGCGGACCTCTGAGCTCCAGGAGTTCGGCGCCTCCGACGGCGGTGATGCGGTCGCCGGTGACCGCGACGGCGCTCGCCCGGCCTCCGTCGGGGGTGAGGACGGGTCCGCCGGTGAGGATGACGTCAGCGTGCATGGTGCGCTTCCTTCAGTTGGGGGTGGCGAGGAGTCGAGGGGTGTCGGTGTCGGCGTCGGTGCCGTGGCCGGTGCGGAAGTACGGCGATCTGCGCACCCACTTGGCCCAGGCCGCCGCCGCGACGCCGGAGACGATCATCAGGGTGGGCGCGAGGAGCAGGAACCGGCCGTTGTCCGCGCTGAACTCGAAGTGATCGGTGGAGGTGAAGAAGGACCAGCCGAGGTAGCCGCCGAGGCCGAGGAGGGCAGCGGCGCTCAGGACGGGCAGCACCACGGCCCGGACCCCCTGACGCCAGTCCTCGCGCAGGAGTCCCCGGAAGCGCACGGCTGCCGCGAGGGCGGTGAGCGCGTAGGACAGGGCGACGACGATGCCGACCGCGTTGACCGTGGCCATGATCATGTCGGCGAGACGCGGGATCACCAGGGCCAGCGCCGCGATCACGGCGGCCAGGGCGCCGATCAGCAGCGTGCCCGCCGCCGGGGTCCCGTACCGGGCGCTGACCCGGGACCAGACCGGCCCGAGCGTACGGTCCCGGCTCATCGCGAACATGCCGCGCGCCGTGGGGATGACTCCGGCCTGCAGCGAGGCCACCGCGGAGAACATCAGCGCCACCAGCGGGAGTGCGGCCAGCGGCTGCGCCGCCAGCCGGTCGCCGAAGAACGCCAGTCCCTCGGCGCCGTGCCCGGCCAGTTCCTCCTGCGACAGGACGCGCTGGAAGGCCACCGAACCGAGCAGGAACAGTCCCAGCATCGTCACCAGGGTGATGGTCCCGGCCCGGGACGCGTCCCGCGGGTGGCGCACCTCCTCGCTCACGCTGAACGCCGCCTCGAAGCCCCAGTAGCAGAACACCGAGAGCAGCAGCCCCTGCGCGAGCGCCGACGCCGAGGGGATCGCGAACGGGTCGAACCAGCTCAGGCTGAAGGGGTGCGGGCCGGTGACGATGCCGTACCCGCAGAAGCCCAGGAGGACCACGTACTCGAACACCAGCAGCCCGCTCTGCAACCGGGCCGCCGTGCGGACGCCGGTGACCGCGGTGAGCGTGACCGCGACGAGGACGACGATGCCCACGCCGGTCGTCTGGGCGGTGGAGCCGGGGTCGAGCGTGTGCCCCGCCACCCCGTGCAGACCCGCCCGGCCGGCCAGCTGGAGCAGCGCGGAGCCGGTCACCGCCGTGGTGTAGGCGAGGAACGCCAGCGTCGCCACGATGTTCACCCAGCCGACAAGGAAGCCGAGCCACGGAGTGAGGGAACGGCCCACCCACACGTAGCCGTTGCCCGCGTTCGGTTCGACCCGGTTCAGCCGCGCGTAGGCACCGGCGATGCCCAGGACCGGCAGGAAGGCCAGCAGCATGATGGCCGGCAGATGCAGGCCCACGACGGCCGCGGTCACCCCGAGGCCGATGCCGATGCTGGTGGTGGCGGCCGTACTGGAGGCGGCGATGGCCACGCCGTCCAGGACGCCGAGGGATGTGCGCAGGGACGGCCGCGCGGGAGGTGCCACCCCGTTCCGGTTCTCTGTCATGCCGACTCCGCTCGCACCCTGGGGCCTGGGGACGGCCCGGTGACGGCACATGAAACTGCCCGCGCACCGAACAGGTCAACGCTGTTGACATAAGGTGCCGGCACCGGTCCACTGGGTCCCGCACCGTCACGGGATCCCGCCCGTCCCACCGGTCCCGCTCGGGATCACCCGGCCCGGTGGCGGGCCGCCGGGTCCCGGAGCCGGGCCCCCTTTCCCGGACCGGCCCGACGGCCCGCTCCGGCCCGTGCCGCGGCCCGACAGGAGGAAGCCGATGAACGACCGTCTCGTCCCGCCCGACGCGCGCCGGCGCCGCCGCCCCACGAAATCCGGTGTCGTGCTCTCCGAGGAACTGATCGTCGAGACCGCGCTGCGGCTGCTCAAGGAGCACGGCGCCGACGCCCTCACCGTGCGCCGTCTCGGTCTCGCCCTGGGCGCCGACCCCAGCGCCCTCTACCGCTACTTCCGCGACACGGACGACCTGCTGCTCGCCATCGCCGACGAGCTGATCGGCCGTACGCTGCGTACCTGGCGCCCGTCCGGTGACTGGCGCGCGGACCTGCGCGACCTCGGCCTGCGCATGCACGCCGGAGCGCTGGCGCACCCGCAGGCCGCCGTGCTGAGCGCCTGCCGGGTCACCGGGCGCGTCCACGAGATCCAGGCGGTCGAGACGATCATCGGCGTGCTGCGCGGAGCCGGATTCCCGGACGCCGAGGCCGTGCGCGTCTACCACGCGTTCGTCGACCAGGCGCTGGCCTTCGCCGCCCTCGACGCGGGGAGCATCGCGCTGCCGGCGCCCGCGCGGGAGGCGGACGCGAAGGTGTGGCGGGCGACGTATGCCCGGCTGCCCGCCGACACCCACCCGCACATCTCGGCGACGGCCCGCCACCTGGTCGCGGACATGCGGCACAGCGCGTACCCGTCGGCCCTCGACCTGCTCCTCACCGCGGCCGAGGCCCGGCTCGCCGGCCTCACCGGCCCCGGGCCGCGGTGACCGGGCGCCGCACAGGGGGAGTTGCGCGTCGCGTGAGGGACGGGAGAAAGTGACGCACCGTCAACTCGCCGCGGCGGGCGGTGTGTCACGGAGCGCGGCGGTACCCGACTGATTCCGTCGGGCAGGGGGTACCCGGGCAGCGTATGGCAGCAGGTGGCGCCGCCGCCCGCGCCCCGGAAACCGTACGGAGGAAGCATGGGACTGACCGTCACCGGCGTCGTGGTGCTGGACTGCGCCGAGCCGGAGAAACTCGCCACCTTCTACAAGGAACTGCTGGACGCCGAGGAGACGGACGCGACCGCGAACCGGGTGGAGATCAAGGCGTCCGACGGTATGCGGCTGGCGTTCCGCCGCGACGTGATGGCGACGCCGCCGAGCTGGCCGCGCCCCGAGAACTCACTCCAGGCCCATCTGGACTTCCACGTGAACGACCTCGACGAGGCGGAGCGCCGGGTCGTCGGGCTCGGCGGCCGGCCGCTCGACACCAAGGACGCCTCCGGGCCGTACGAGGAGCGCGGCTACGCGGATCCGGCGGGGCACTCCTTCACCCTGCGGCTCGTCCCCGCCACGGCCCCCAAGCAGGGCTGAGCCCCGGCGGCGGTCCTCGGACCGCCGCCGGGCGGCACCGGCACCCTCAGTGCCCGTGCACCGGCGGGACTCAGTCCCGGCCGGTCTTGTCGGTGGTCGGCCAGACGCCCGTCGAGCGCTCGATGGCCTTCGCACCGGTACGGTCCACCGCGCTCCGCACGACCGCGAAGATGGCGCCCTGGACGGCCGCGGCGAACAGCACCTCGCCCCAGCCGCGGTCCTTGTCCAGCGCGTCCGGTGCGTTGTCCTCGTGCCGGATGGCCTTCCAGGTGGCCTGGAACGCCATACCCGCCAGCGCACCGCCCGCCCAGCCGAGTACGAACCCGACGGGCTTGTAGGCGAGGGGGAGCGATTTCTTCTTCTTGGACATGTGGTTCTCCTTTGTGCCTCTCGGCCGGCCTGCGGGGTGTCGCCGGACACTTGGCGTGTGTCCCTATCGGCGGCGAATACGCAGGCCGGGGTCGGGTGTCACAACCTTCGCCGATCAGGGCCGCCCCTGCGCGGGTACCTCCTCACCCTCGCGCACCGGACCCGGCGGCGTTCCGTCGCCGAACGGCCGACCGCCGAGCTCGCCGCGGTGATGCGGTGTCAGCCAGCCGGCGAGGTCCGGCCCCAGCGGCACGATGCCGGCCGGGTTGATGCCTGAGTGGACCTGGTAGTAGTGCCGTTTGATGTGGTCGAAGTCGACCGTGTCGCCGAAGCCGGGCGTCTGGTAGAGATCGCGGGCGTACCCCCACAGCACCCGGTCCTCGGCGAGCTTCCAGCGGTTGCACTTGAAATGGCCGTGGTACACAGCGTCGAACCGGACCAGCGTCGTGAACAGCCGGATGTCGGCCTCGGTGATCGTGTCCCCGACGAGGTAGCGCCGGTCCGCGAGCCGCCGCGACAGCAGCTCCAGCCGCCGGAAGACGCCCGCACAGGCCTCCTCGTACTGCTCCTGCCCCTTCGCGAAGCCGGCGCGGTAGACGCCGTTGTTCACGTCCTCGTAGACACCCGCCATGACCTCGTCGATCTCGTCGCGCAACCGCTCCGGATACAGGTCGGGCGCTCCCTCGCGGTGCAGGTCCGTCCATTCGGTGGCCAGATCCAGGGTGAGCTGCTGGTAGTCGTTCGTGACGAGCCTGCCGCTGGGCACGTCGACGAGCGCGGGCACGCTTACGCCGCCCGGGTGGTCCTTCTCCCGGGCGAGGTACGCCTCCTCCAGGTAGCGGATGCCGAGCACCGGGTCCCGCCCGCCCGGATCCAGGGTGAACCGCCAGCTGCGGTCGTCCTGGATCGGGTCGGCGACGGCGAGCGAGAGTGCGTCCTCCAGGCCGAGCAGGCGGCGCGAGACCAGCGCGCGGCTCGCCCACGGGCACGCCCGGCTGACGACCAGCCGGTACCGCCCCGCCTCCACCGGCCAGCCGTCCCGGCCGTCGGCCGTGACGCGGTCCGTGAAATGACTCCTGGAGCGCTTGAACTCCTTGCTTCCGCCGCCGGCGTTGCCCGCTCCTTCGCCCATGACGCCTCTCCTTCCGCTCCGGCCCCGCTGCGAATGCCCTGGTGGAGGGGTTCCCCGATTTCCGCGGACGGCACTGTGTGAGCGGGCGGGGCCCGGGCATCCGGGGCCTGTGGCCAACGACTCGACGCAACAACCGACCAGCTCCGACCGCAAGACGCGCATCACCGTCCTGGTGGCACTGGGAGCCAATCTCCTGATCGCCGTCGCCAAGGCGGTGGGCGGTCTGGTGTCCGGCTCCCCCGCGCTCCTCTCCGAGGCCGCGCACTCCGTGGCCGACAGCCTCAACGAGGTCTTCCTGCTGGCGGCCCTGCGGCGCAGCCGCCGCCCCGCCGACCGGCGCCATCCGTTCGGCTACGGCAAGGAGCGGTTCTTCTGGTCCCTGCTGGCCGCCGTCGGGATCTTCGTGATGGGCGGCTGCTTCTCCTTCTTCCAGGGCTTCGAGGCCCTCAAGAGCGGCGCCGAGGAGTCGTTCTCCGGGTACGTGACCGGGCTCGTGGTCCTCGGCGTGGCGCTGGTGGCGGAGGGCGCCTCCCTGGTGCGGGCACTGCACCAGGTGCGCAAGCAGGGCGGGGGGCTGAAGGACCCGGCGCTGCGGACGGTCGTCGCCGAGGACGGCACCGCGGTCCTCGGCGTGACGCTCGCGATCATCGGCATGGCGCTGCACATGGTCACCGGCCAGGTCGTGTGGGAGGCCGCGGCCTCGCTGGCCATCGGCGCGCTGCTCGTCTGCGTCGCCTACTGGCTGGGCCGCGACGCCCGCGCCCAGCTCGTCGGCGAGGCCGCCGACGAGGAACTGAGCGACCGCATCCGCGCCGTCCTGGACGCGCAGCCCGAGATCGACAGTGTGGAGGCGCTGCTCACCATGAAGATGGGCCTCGACTCCACCCTCGTGGCCGCCCGCGTCGACCTGGTTCCCGGGCTCGACAGCGAGGAGGTGGAGGAGGTGGCCGTGCGCATCAAGCGTTCCGTCGCCCGCCTGGTCCCGGAGGCCGATCACATATTCCTGGACGTGACGGACGCGCGTGCGGCACGCGAGGCCGCGAAGGCCGAAAGCCCCGCCGCGACGGGGGAGCGCGGCGGGGCCTGACGGTCGGGTGCCCGGGGACCGGCGGATCATGCGGTCCGGTCCACCGGCTCCCGTGCCGCGTCGCGCGGCCGTGCGGGCGCCGGTCCCGGCGCCGCGGCACGGTCCACGCGGGGCGACTCAGCCGGCCGGTTCCAGCACGAAGACGGGGATCTCGCGGTCGGTCTTCTCCTGGTACTCGGCGTACGGCGGATACGCCGCCACCGCGCGCTCCCACCAGAGGGCCTTCTCCTCGCCGGTGACCTCACGGGCGGTCAGGTCGTGCAGCGCCGGGCCGTCCTGGAGCGACACGGCCGGGTCGGCCTTCACGTTGAAGTACCAGACCGGGTGCTTGGGCGAGCCGCCGAGCGAGGCGACCGCCGCGTAGCGTCCCTCGTGCTCCACCCGCATCAGCGGCGTCTTGCGGATCTTGCCGCTCTTCGCGCCCCTGGTCGTGAGGATGATGACCGGGAGACCGGTGTTCCCGAGCGTCGTCCCCTTGGTGCCGCCGGAACTCTCGTACAACTCCACCTGGTCGCGCACCCATTGCTCGGGGCTGGGTTCGTACTCGCCTTCCAGAGGCATGTCTGCCGTCCCATCGTCGCGTCGTACTGGCGTCGTCCAATCAAGATTCAACACCGGATCGCGCGCAAATCAACCACACCCCACCTCGCGGACGGTCGGCCCCGGCGGCCGTTCCCGGCACGGTGGTCCCCTCGTCGCGCCGCCGCCGGACCCGTGCGGGTGCCCCCGAGCGGACCGCCGAGCCGTACGCCGAACGGGGTGAGCGGAGGCCGAGCCGGCCACCGGACGAGCGCGGCCGGCCCCGCGAGGCCGAATTTCGGCCCGGATCAGGTCCCTTGCTCTCTGGTGGGGGCCGGATTCGCCGTGTAGCGTCGCTGTCAGATGTCGTGGTTCGCCGTACCTGCCCGCGCTCCGGCGCGGGCGCTTTGCTGTGCGGTGGACCCGGGCGATCACCTCCGGGGTCCGCGCGGTGCGGATCCCGATCTCAACTGGAGGGCACCAGCATGGCCAGCGGAACCGTCAAGTGGTTCAACGCCGAAAAGGGCTTCGGCTTCATCGCGCAGGACGGCGGCGGGCCGGACGTCTTCGCGCACTACTCCAACATCAACGCGACCGGGTTCCGTGAGCTCCAGGAGGGCCAGGCGGTGACCTTCGACATCACCCAGGGTCAGAAGGGCCCGCAGGCGGAGAACATCACCCCGGCCTGACCCACCCGAACCGGGCCGGCCCACCGGCCGGGCCGGTTCAGGCATGTCCGGACCGGGGCTCGCGGAGCGGCGGTCACGGCCGTCCCGGGCCGCGGACTCCGGCCGGATCGCGGCGGCGACGCATCTGGCCGAACTTCGGGTGGTCCTGTTAGGTGCCCTGGGCATCTAATGAAGATCGGCAAGAGGGAACCATCGCTTGCGAGGTCTTCATGACAGAACCCGTTGCCTTTCCGCAGGACCGTACGTGCCCCTACCGGCCGCCCGCCGCCTACGAGCCGTTGCGCGAGGCGGGACCCCTGGCGCGCATCTCGCTGTACGACGGCCGCGACGTCTGGCTCGTCACTGGCCACGCCGAGGCGCGCACGCTTCTCGCCGACCCCCGGCTGTCCTCCGACCGCACCCTGCCCGCCTTCCCCGCGCCGACGGCGCGGTTCGCCGCCGGCCGCACGCGCCGCCTGGCCCTCCTCGGGGTCGACGACCCCGAACACCGCACGCAGCGCCGCATGCTGGTCCCCAGCTTCACCCTCAAGCGGACGGCCGCGCTGCGCCCGCGCATCCAGGAGACCGTGGACCGGCTGCTCGACCGGATGGCGGAGCAGGGCCCGCCCGCCGAGCTGGTGGGCGCCTTCGCGCTGCCCGTGCCCTCGATGGTCATCTGTGCCCTGCTCGGCGTCCCCTACGCCGACCACGACTTCTTCGAGGAACAGTCCCGCAGACTGCTGCGCGGCCCCGCCCCCGCCGACACCCAAGCCGCACGCGACCGACTGGACGCCTACTTCGGTGCGTTGATCGACCGCAAACAGCGGGACCCCGGGGACGGGCTCCTGGACGAGCTCATCCACGAGCAGCTGCGCGAGGGCGCCCTCGACCGCGAGGAGCTCGTCGCCCTGGCCACGCTGCTGCTGGTCGCCGGGCACGAGACGACGGCGAACATGATCTCGCTCGGCACGTTCACGCTGCTGCGGCATCCGGAGCGGCTGGCCGAACTGCGCGCCGACCGGACCCTGCTGCCGGCCGCCGTGGAGGAGTTGCTGAGGTATCTGTCGATCGCGGACGGGCTGCTGCGGGTGGCCACGGAGGACATCCGGGTCGGCGGCACCACGATCCGGGCCGACGAGGGTGTCGTCTTCTCCACCTCCGTCATCAACCGCGACGCGGACGCCTTCCGGGCGCCCGACGCCCTGGACTGGCACCGCTCGGCCCGCCACCACGTCGCCTTCGGCTTCGGTATCCACCAGTGCCTCGGGCAGAACCTCGCCCGGGCCGAGCTGGAGATCGCCCTGCACTCCCTCCTCGGCCGGTTCCCCACCCTGCGGCTCGCCGCCCCGGCCGAGGAGATCCCCTTCAAGCCGGGGGACACGATCCAGGGGATGCTGGAACTCCCCGTGACCTGGTAGGAGGCCTCGCGTATGCACGACGGCATCGCCATCGACAAGGACGTCTGCATCGGCGCGGGCCAGTGCGCCCTGGCCGCCCCGGGGGTCTTCGCTCAGGACGACGACGGGTACGGCGAACTGCTGCCGGGCCGTGAGGACGGCGAAGGCGACCCGATGGTGCGCGAGGCGGCGCGGGCCTGTCCGGTCGGCGCCATCACGGTGCCGGGGGACTGAACGGGCGGGCGCCCGCGGAGACCGGATTCAGCGGCAGGCGTCCATCAGGGCCCGCGCCGCCTCGCGGGCGCTGATGGCGGGCGCCGCGCTCCGCTCGATGCCCGCGGTGACCATCGCGCCCTCGGCGAGCAGGTACACCTGGCCGGCGAGGGCGACCGGCAGCCCCGCGGCGGTCACCAGCCCCGTCAGATAGTCCCTGAACGCCTGCTTGTGCGCACGGACCCGGTCGGCCACGCGCGCCGAGGCGGCGCCCAGTTCGCCGTACGAGTTGATCCACGCGCAGCCGCGGAAGCCCGGCTCGGCGAACCACTGCCCCAGCCAGTCGAAGACCGCGAGGATGCGCTCGCCCGGCTCCTCGTGCCGGTCGGCGTACGCGGCCAGATGCTCCCGCCAGCGGACGTCACGCCGCTCCAGGTATGCCTCGACCAGCAGCTCCTTGGCCGGGAACAGCTGATAGAGCCGCTTGAGCGAGACCCCCGAGGTGCTGCGGACGTCGTCCATGCCGACGGCCTGGATGCCGCGGCCGTAGAACAGCTCCTCCGCCGCGTCCAGCGCCTGCTCCCGGGCGCGGGCCATGGCCTGTTCGCGGGCGGCCGTGCTGTCCATGCGCAGTCCACTCCTTGACGCGAGAACCATCGTTCTCTACGTTAGCAGCCGACCGGAGAACGACCGTTCTCCATCTGTCGGGACCGCCGCGTCCCACGACGAGGAGCACGTCATGAGCGACCGTCCGCCCCTCCCTCCGTTCACCCGCGAGACCGCGGCGCAGAAGGTCCGGGCGGCCGAGGACGCCTGGAACACCCGTGACCCGCACCGGGTCTCGCTCGCGTACTCCGAGGACTCGGTCTGGCGCAACCGCGACACCTTCGTACGGGGCCGGGCCGAGATCGTGGAACTCCTGACCGCCAAGTGGGCGCGGGAGCGGGACTACGCGCTGCGCAAGGACCTCTGGGCCTTCGACGGCAACCGGATCGCCGTGCGCTTCCAGTACGAGTCCCGGGACGCCGACGGCCGGTGGTGGCGCTCGTACGGCAACGAGCTGTGGGAGTTCGACGAGCACGGTCTGATGACGCGCCGCGAGGCGAGCATCGACGACGTGCCCATCGAGGAGGAGGAGCGCCGCATCACCGGCCCGCGCCCGGAGGCCGAACGCGGGCGCTCCTTCCCGCTCCGCTAGGGGGGTGTCGTTCGGATCGCCGCGGACCCGGGCTGATCCGGACGGCACTCCCTGGACCCGCCCGGCGACGCCGGCCGGCGCGCGGGAGGCGGACCGGGCGACCGGGCCGGCCCGGAGCGTGTCTAGGGTGCTCAGGTGACCCGACACGCCGAGAAGCCCTTCCTGTACGTCGTCGTCTGCGCGGCCGGCATAGCCGAGGACGTGGGCACCCTGATCACCGCGGCCCGGCGGCGGAACTGGGAGGTCGGCGTCATCGCCACCCCGCAGAGTCTCGGCTTCTTCGACACGGAGGCCGTCCGGACCGGCACGGGCCGCCCGATCCGCTCCGCCTGGCGCTCGCCCGGCGAGCCGCGCCCGTTCCCGGCCCCCGACGCGGTGACCGTCGCCCCGGCCACCTTCAACACCGTCAACAAATGGGCGGCCGGCATCTCCGACACCCTCGCCCTCGGGACCCTGTGCGAGGCGTACGGCCTCGGCGTCCCCATCTCCGTACTGCCCTGCGTGAGCGACGCGCTGGCCGCCCACCCCGCCTACCGGGCGAGCGTCGACCGGCTGCGCGGCATGGGCGTCCGGTTCGGCGATCCGTACGGGGGAGAACCGCAGGAGGGCGGCGGCTACGCCCGGTTCCACTGGGAGCGGGCCCTGGACCTGCTCACCCCGCCTCGGTGACCGCCGGCCCCCTCGTCCCGGGCGGGCGGGCCGGCGGTCGGCCACCTCGCGCTCGTGGGGGCCGGCCCTCACGAGCATGTCCTTCGTGTGCACGGCCTGCCCCGGGACACCCAAGAGCCCGGCGTGAGCGGTCCGGGTGCCGGGCAGCGCGTTCGCGTCAGCGGGTCCGCCGTACGTAGTCCGCGTCGCCAGGGGTGGAGACGAGCACGTCCCGGCGCACGATGCTCAGCCTGCCGCCGAAGCCCGAACGGGCCTTGCGCAGGCCGCTGTCGGTGTACTCCACGACCAGCACCCGGTCCCGGAAGGCCTTCGCGTAGGCGCCGCACTCGTCGTACTCGCCGCACTCCTCCGCCACCGCGAAGTCGAGCCCGGCCGCGGTCCGCCGCCCGGCCAGCTCCACCGTGTTCTTCTGCCCGATGGCCAGCTGCCGGGAATGCGCGTGCGCCGAGAGCAGCCGGATGAACGCGGTGGCGTCGGCGGCGGTCAGCAGATGCCGGGAGCGGGTGTAGCTGTCGTAGTTGTCCGGCTCGACCGCGTCGTAGCCCTTGGCGGCGCAGCCGTCGATCCACCGGTTGACCCGCGCGGCCACCCGCTTGCGCTTGGCGGCCGTCCCGATGTCGAGCAGCGGTTCGTCCCAGTCCCGGTCCACGACGACCTTGCCGCGGGCGTCGCGCAGCAGCAGATCCGCGGGCCAGGACGCCTGTTCGCCGGGCTGGGCCTGGAAGGCGTTCACGTAACAGACGTTGTAGAGCCCGGGCGCCGGCGGCGACGAGCGGTCGCGGCTGACGATGCGCACGCCAGGCGGCGGGGGATAGGCCCCGCCGATCTGGTAGTCGAATCCCCCGGCGCGCGGCGGGAGCCGGACCCCGTCCCGTGGGTGCGCCGCTCCGTTCTCCCGGCCCTGTCCGGCCCCGTCGGAGACATCGGCGCCGCATCCGGCGAGCAGTACGGCGGCGACCAGGGCCGTGGCGACGGTCCCGAGGTGCCGGCCGCGGGCACCACGCGTGGCGGGCATGTCCGCTCCATCGATCGCGAGTACGTCCCCGCCTCGGACGCAACCGCGGTCCTGGCGACTTCGGCCGGGCTTGGAGCGAGTCCGCTACCGGCTGGGCGCACCTCTGCGTGCCGGGTCGGATCCGCGGCACGCAAGTGATCAAAGCGTGCGATCCCGCCCTCGTCAAGCGCGGGTGAGCGCCACGGAGTCCGGTCAGCCGACAGAAGCAACTCCGCGGGCCGTGCCCGATGCTGACCGAGGCGCACGTCGAAGGAGCCGGGCACACCACGGGAAAGCAGGCACGCCATGCCCATCGGGATCATCGGGGCCGGAGCGCTCGGCCGGGCCCTCGCGGGGCGCTTCGTGGCCGCCGGCGAGCGGGTCCTCATCGGCGACCGCCGCGGTCCGGACTCGCTCCGGGGACTCGTGCACGCCCTCGGGCCCGAACTGACCGCCGGGACGGTCGAGGACGCGGCCGCCGAGGAGATCGTCGTGCTCGCGGTGCCCTGGCGCGGCCTGGGGGAGGCGGTGCGCGCGGCGAAGACGTCCGACTGGCAGGAGCGGATCGTCGTCGACACCACCAACCCGCTCGGCGGGCCGGGAGCGACGCCTGCCGACCTCGGCGGGCGCGGCTCCAGCGAGGTCGTCGCCGACCTCGTGCCCGGCGCGCGCCTGGTCAAGGCGTTCAACACCCTCTCCCCGGCCCTGCTCGGCGCCGAGCCGCTGACCCCCGCGGGACGCCGTGTGATCTTCCTCGCCGGGAACCATCCCGGCGCCAACGACCGCATCGCCCGGCTCGCCCGGCGTGCGGGCTGGGCGGCCGTCGATCTCGGCCCCCTGGCCGGTGGCGGCCGGCTGCAGCAGTTCCCGGGCGGGTCCCTGGCCGCGCTGGACCTCATCCTGAGGCCCGGACCGGAGGCCTTATTGTCATGACATGACGAAAGACCGCAGCGCACTGGCCGTTCACGACCACGGAGGTGAGGGTCTGCCGCTGCTCCTGCTGCACGGCGCGGGACGCACCCTCGCCGACTGGGCGGCCGTCGCGCCGATGCTCGTGCACCGGCACCGGGTGCTCGCGGTCGATCTGCGCGCCCACGGCCGGTCGCCCTCGGGGACCTGGAGCGTGCCCGAGGTGCTCGGCGACCTCGAATCCGTCCTGGCGGAGCACGGCATCCCGGGCGCGCTGCCCGTCGGGCACTCCCTCGGCGGCATGCTCGCCGTCCTGTACGCGCGCGAGCACCCGGACGTCACCCCCGGCGCGGTCAATCTGGACGGCTACGGCTGGGGCCGTCCCGACCAGTACGTGGGTCTCGACCCGGCCCGCGTCGAAGAACGCCTCGCGCAGCTCCGGGAGCTGGCGGTCGCCGCCTCGGGGCGGCCCCTCCCGCCCGACGGACTGCAGGACCTGCTCGCCCGGCAGCGCGTCCTCTCCGGTCAACTTGGCATCCCCTACGACCTGTTGGAGGCAGGCGTCCTGCGTGCCACGCACGAGCGCGGCGACGGCCGGCTGGAGCTGCGGCCCGAGCGCGAGCACGCGCTGGAGATGCTGTCCGCGGTCGACTCGCTCGACCTGTTCGCCGTCTTCCGGTCCACGGTGCAGCCCCTCCTCCTCGGCCGCGCGCTGCGGCCGCCGGTGCCGATCCCGGGCCTGGACTGGTTCGGCGGACTCATGGCCGCGTTCGCCGAAGGACTCACCCGGGACCTCGCCGAACTGGCCGCGACGCGGCCCGGCGTGACGGTCGCCGGCATCGACGCCACGCACGCGATGCTCCTGGAGAACCCGAGAGCGGTGGCCGACGCGATCCTCCGGTTCGCCTCGTGACGCCGGCCGGTGACGAGTGGATCGTCGGCCGCGAACCCGAACTGGGCGTGCTGGCCGGGCTGGTGACCGAGCCGACCGCTCAGGTCCTGCTGGTGACCGGCGGCCCGGGGCTCGGCAAGAGCGTGCTCCTGGACGCCGCGGCCCGCCTGGCCCGGCGGGCGGGAGCACGCGTGCTGCGCTGCCGCGGCTGCGAGGGGGAGTCGGAACTGGCCTTCGCCGGGCTCCACCAACTGCTGCGCCCGGTCCTGGACCTGGCCGCCGGTCTCCCGTCCCGTCAACGCGCGGCGCTGCTCGGCGTGTTCGGCGTCGAGGAGAGCGCCGAGTCCGCCGCGGACCCGCTGCTCATCGCACTGGGCACCCTGACGCTCCTGTCCGACGCGGCGACCCGGGGCCCGCTGCTGCTCGTCGCCGACGACGCCCACTGGCTGGACGTGGGCACGCTCGACGTCCTCGCCTTCGTCGCCCGGCGCCTGGAGGGCGAGCCGCTGACCCTGCTCGTCGCGGCGCGCGACGGTGCCGTCCCGGCTCCCTTCGCCCGCGAGGCCCGGACGCTGACCGTCGAACCCCTCGACGCGGCGGCGGCCGGCCGGCTCCTCGACGTCCAGCCGCAGCCGCCGGCCGGGCGGGCCCGCTCCCGGATCCTGGAACAGGCCGCGGGCGTGCCCCTGGCCCTGGTGGAACTGGCCCGGGCCGCAGGCCGCGATCCGGTCGCCGCGCAGGACGGCACCCTGCCGCTCACCGACCGGCTGCAGGCCATCTTCGCCGCGGACCTGCCCGGACTGCCCTCCGGAACACGGCAGTTGCTGCTCCTCGCGGCGGCCGCGGAGACGGCCGAGCTGCCCGTCATCCTCTCCGCCGCGGCGACGACGTCCGCGGACGGGCCGGCGACACCCGGCGACTGGCTGCCCGCCGAACGGGCCGGACTCGTCCGCATCGACGACGGCCGCATACGGTTCCGCCACCCGCTCGTCCGCTCGGCCGTCTACCAGAGTGCCACCTACGCCGAACGCCACGCCGCGCACCGGGCGTTGGCCGACGTGCTCGACGCCGAGCCCGACCGCCGCGCCTGGCACCGCGCCGCCGCCGTGTCGGGCGTCGACGAGGACGCGGCCCGGGAACTGGAGGACAGCGCCTCGCGCGCCCGGCGGCGCGGCGGCTATGCGGCGGCGGCCACCGCACTCGAACGGGCGGCCCTGCTCACCCCCGACCCGGACCTGCGCGCCCGACGCCTGGTGCAGGCCGCCACCATGGCGATGTACGCCGGACACCCGCGCTGGGTCGGGCAGATAGCCGCCCGGGTCGCGGCGATCGGTGAGGACCCGGCCGTACTGGCCGAGGCCTCGCTCCGGGCGGGCTGGGCCCTCGCCGTGACGACCCAGTTCGAGGGCTCGCTCGGCTTCCTGCTCCCGGTGGCCGAGGCCGCGGCGGACACGAACCCCGGGCTGGCGCTGGACGCCCTCAGCACGGCCACCACACCGGCGTACAACGCGGGGGGATCCGCGCACCGCGAGAAGATCCTGCGCACGGCCGAGCGTGTGCCGCCCCAGCAGGACGAGGCGGGCCGGCTGTGGATCCTGGCCGGCTGCGACCCGCTGCTGCACCGGTCCCGGGCACTCGGCCTGCTCCGGGGCACGGCCTGGACCGCACCTGCCGCCGGCCCCGAGTCCGGCGCGGCGTCCGACCAGCGGCTGTCGCGACTCGTCGTCGCGGGTGCGGCGGCCTGGATCCTCGACGAAACGGCCGAGGCGGTACGTCTGCTGGGTGCCGCGCTGGAACACCTGCGGCGCTCGCCGACCGCCGGGGCCAACGCCACCGTGGCCCAGGCCCTCGCCCTCGCCCTGTACGAGAACGGCTCCTGGACGGCGTGCCGGGAAGCCGTCGACGAGGCCTACCGCACCGCGGCGGAGGCCGGCCTGGAGAACGTGGCCGTCGGTTCGCCCGTACTCGGGGCCACGCTGCTCGCGCTGCGCGGCGACACCGAGGAGGCGCGCGCCGCCGTGCAGCGCGCCACCCGCGGCATCGACCTGCCCGACTGCCGCAGCCTGCAGGTACGGGTGCACTACGCGCTGGGCGCCGCCGCACTGGCCGAGGGGGACCACGCGGCGGCCTACGACCGATTCCGCGCCGTCTACACCCAGGACCCGGAGCCCGCGCCCCTGCACTTCCACGCCTCCGACTACTACCTGGCCGACCTCGCCGCGGCCGCCGTACGGACCGGTCGCGCCGAGGACGCGCGCGTGGTCCTGGCCGCCGTCCGCGAGCGGCTCGCCAGAGGAGAGGTGTCCGTGCGGCTCGACGCGGTGGTGCAGCGGGCGAGCGCCCTGCTGGCCGGCCCCGACGAGGCCGAGCGGCACTTCCTCGCGGCCCTCGCCGACCCGGCCGGCGACCAGTGGCCCTTCGAGCGGGCCCAGGTCCGGCTCGACTACGCGGAGTGGCTGCGCCGCAGACGCCGATCGGTCGAGGCCCGACCCCTGCTCGCCGCGGCACTCGACGTCTTCGAGCGGCTGGGTGCCCGTCCCTGGCGTGAACGCGCCCTCGCGGAGCTGCGTGCCGCGGGCGTCGCCCCCGGCCGGCCGCAGGTCCCGGACGCGCCGGCCGAACTCACCCCGCAGCAACTGCAGATCGCCCGGCTCGCGGCCACCGGACTCACCAACCGCGAGATCGGCGAGCGTATCTTCCTCTCACCCCGCACCGTCGGATTCCACCTTTACCGGATCTTCCCCAAGCTCGGTATCACGGGGCGGGCCCAACTCCGCGACGTGCTGGGCACGTAGGCTCACCGCCCCGCCCGGGACGGGGCGGTGAGCGCCGCGAAATGCCTTCCGGACGCCTTATTGACAAGGGGTCAACCTGCCGTCTCCCGAACACGGTACGAAAGTTTCGTGATCTCTTGTTCCGGCTCGGTGACCTGTGCAAAGGTGTGCCCTGCTTGACGGGGGGCGGTCAATTCCGTTTCCCCGTGCACGCATATGGCTTTCTGGTGGCCTCCCGCTGCGGAACTCCTGGTACGGACTAATGGCCGCGCGGGCTCTTGGAGGAAAGTGAACGTGAATGACGTGGCTCCGCCGAATTCCTCCGCACCCGGCCCCTCGCTCGCGGCGACGGACGAGCAGCTGGCCACGGAGCTGAAGAGGTACTCGGGAAAAGGGCCCACGCACCAGCCCGTCGGCGATCTGCTCGCCCGGCACTGGGAAGCCGCCTTCTCCTACGCGCGCCTGTGCACCGACGGGCCCCATCCGGCCGGAATGCTCACCACGGCCGCGTTCACCCGGCTGTTCGAGGAAGCGCTGAGCGGCAGCGGTCCGACGGCGGCGTGGCGGCCCGAGGTGCTGGTCGCCGTACGGCGGATCGCGGCCGAGTGGGACGCCGACCACCGCCGGGAGCTGCTCCACCCGGCGCTCCGCTCCGCCGCCGGGGGAGAGCCCGTCGCGCGCCTGCTGCTGCCCTCGGAGACCGGACGGCTGGTCTCCCGGGCCTTCCAGCGTCTCGGGGCGCCCGCCCGCTGCCTGCTCTGGCACATCGAGGTCGAGGCCGAGCAACTCGACGCGCCCGCAGCCCTGTTGGGCCTGGGCGTCGAGGACGCCGCCGTGAAGCTGGAGCGGGCCCGCTCGCTGCTGCGCGCGGGCTGCCTGGACGTCCACCGCGAACTGGCGCCCGACCAGGAGTGCCGCCGCTACAGCCGTCTGCTGGACGTCTCCCTCCGGCGTGACGACAACGTTCTCGACCCCGATCTGCGCGACCACATGACCACGTGCCGGCACTGCCGGTACGCCGCCGACCAGCTGAACCACCGCAACGGCCGGCTCGCCCCGCTGCTGGCCCACGCCGTGCTCGGCTGGGGTGCCCGGGCCTACCTCGACTCCCGGCCCGGGCGCACCGGGACGGCGGACGCCGCGCCCGCGCCGGGTGCGGTGCGCGGCGGCGAGCCGTTCGGCGCCACCGCGGCGACCACGGCTGCGGATCGACGCGGCGGCGCCGGGCCCGAGGGCGGGTCGCCCGCGTCCGGGACCGGTACGACCCCCGCGGCGGGGGTCCGCCGCCGCACGCGCCGCGCCGCGGCACACCGGGCGCGCGGCACCGCCGTCCGGGGCCCGGCACTCGACGGCAGCGGAGCTGCCGGGCCCTCCCGGGGCATCGGCGTCGACGCACTGTTCCGGTTCCGGCGCGGCGACACCCCGGGTCCCGCCGAGGACGGCGACCGGGACCGCGGTCCTGCGTCCGAACCGGCCGGGTCGACGCCCGGCCGCTCCGCCCTGCGGGGACGGAAGACCGGTCCGGCGGCGGGAACGACGGCAGGCACCGAGCCGACCGCCCGGCCGGAGCGGGACCTCCGCCCGACGGCGGGGCCGGCAGCGGGTACCGGACCGACCGGACGGACAGCGGAGGGTTCCGAACGCACCGCCGGGCGGGCGGGGAGCGCCCGGCGGACGGCGTCTTCGGCAGCGGTCGCCGAGCCGCCGGCCGCCCGGCCGGGAGCCGACGGGGTTCGGGCCGGCGCGGCGACGGCCGAGGGCGCCGGTCGGGTGGCCTTCCTGGCGGAGCGGGCACTGCGGACCGCCCGTGCGGCCCGTGCGGCTCGCGCGACCGCGGCCCCGGCCGCCGGGGCCGATCCGATGGCGTGGTCCGCGGCGGAGGGCGCTTCGGCCGGAGCGTCGGCTGCCGGGGGCGGGGCGGCTGCGTCGACGGTGGGGGAGGACGACCCCGCCGTAGCTGTGCCCGCGGCGGGCGATTCCACCCTGGCCGCCCCCTCGGGGGCGGGCGCTGGGGCCGGGCGGCCGGTGCTGCCCCCTCGGCCGCCGGACCCCGCGCGGGGAGGGATCCCCCCGCGGCCGTCGCTTCCCGCGGAGGTACCCCGCAAGCCCTCCGAGCCCCCGCGTCCCGCGCGGGCGCCGCGTGCGGGGTCCCGTACCGCCGCGCTCCGGGCGCAGCGGGTCGTGCGTCGTCGCCGCCAACTCGCCCTGGCCGTCCTGACGGTGAGCGCCTGCGTCCTCGTACCGCTGGTCGCGTGGGTCGGACACGGCTCGGACGAGGACGCGGACGGCGGCAAAGGGGCCGAGGGGGAGGGCAAGAAGGCGGCACCCGACGCGCCGCCCTCCTGGGTGGGAGCCGCGGACGACGGCCCCGTCGGAACCCTCCGCGGGCGGCTGCGCAATGCCGCGAGCGGACTGTGCGTCGGCCTCGACCGGAAGACTCCGGTGGCGGGCGCCGAGGCCGTCCTGGTGCCCTGCTCCCCGGCCGCGAACCAGCAGTGGGTGTACGAGACCGACGGACTGCTGCGCAGCCGTGCCGTGCCCGGTCTGTGCCTCGACTCCCACCTCGGCTACTCCGTCGTGCTGGGCACGTGCACCGGTCCGTCCGCGCCCGGAACCAGGGACGTGCGCTACGACTTCACCCTGCAGGGCACCGTCGTGCCCCGGTGGAACCAGGACCTCGCCCTGACGCCCGCCTCCGGGCGGGACGGCGCGGCACTCGTCCTCAAACCCCGGGCGGACGACTCGGCCGCCCAACGCTGGCTGACGGACACGTCGACGGACGAGCTGAAGCTGAAGTCGGTCACCTGGGACACGGTCGGCGCGTCGACGCCACCGGTGGACGAGGCTCCGGAGCCCTCCCGGACCCCCGCACCCGCCTCGACGCCGGCCCCCGACCCCGCCGCGTCACCCACAGCCGGGGGTTCCGGCCGCCACGGGTGGGACAGCTGCTCCTCCGTCGACTGCTCGTGGGAGGGCCACGGCGGCTGGTGGCGCCGCGACGGCCGGCGCTGACCCGACGGGCTGCGACCCCCTAGTGCGGAGGCGGCGGCAGGGTCGTGACGTCCGGCGCCGGTTCCGGCCAGACGAGGAGCACCGGACACGGTGCGTGGTCGACGACGAAGCGCCCGGCGGGCCCGAGGCTGTGCGGGCCGAGCCGGGCGCGGTCACCGTCACGGGCCAGGACGAGCAGGTCGGCGCCGTCCGCCGCGGCGACCACTTCGCGCTCGGCCCGCCCGGTGCGCTCCACCCGGGTGCACGGGACGCCCAGCCGCTCGGCCGCCGCGTCGAGGAGCTGAACGGCCGACGCCGTGCCGAGATCCTCCAGGCGGTCCCCGGGGTCGTTCTCCGGGTGGCCGCGGCCGAGCAGGCCCGCGAAGGCGCCGTGGGCGAGGCCGGGCACCTCGGGTTCGCTGACGTGCAGCAGGGCCACCTCCGCCGCCCGGGGTGCGTGGCTGCGCACGGCGTCCACGCACGCGGGCCAAGTGCCCTCCACGAGCCAGGCGATCACCCGCATGTCCATCAGCCTCCGAAGACCCGCAGTCCCGTCCACAGCGCCGCCACGGCGGGGATCAGCGCGGCCGGCACGGTGATCAGACCGAGCCGGGTGAACTCGCCGAGATCGACGCCGTGGTCGTGCTCGTGCACGATACGCCGCCACAGCAGGGTCGCCAGGGACCCGGCATAGGTCAGGTTCGGGCCGATGTTGACGCCGAGCAGTACGGCCAGCACCGCGCCAGGACCGGACGCGGCGGTCAGCGGCAGCAGCACCAGGACCGCGGGCAGGTTGTTGATCAGGTTGGCCAGCACGGCCGCCAGCGCGGCGATGCCGAGGAGCGCCAGGAACCCGGTTCCGTCCGGGAGAAGCCGCCCGAGGGCGTCGGAGAGGCCGTTGTCCACGACCGCCCGGACGACGATGCCCAGCGCCAGGACGAAGGCGAGGAAGGCCGGCGCGGTGGCGCGCACCACCGCGAGCGGAGTGGTGCGCCGGCGGACGAGCGCCCGGACGGCGAGCACGGCCGCCCCGGCGAGCGCGGACCACGCCGGGTCGAACCCGAGTGCCGAGGCGACCACGAAGCCCGCCAGCGTGCAGCCCACGGTGATCAGGGCGAACCGGGGAACCCCGGGCGGGGCGTCGGTGCCCGGCGTGGGGGCGGCGGCGTTCAGGTCGCGGGCGAAGAAGCGCCGGAACACCACGTACTCCGCGCCGATGGCGACCAGCCAGGGCAGCGCCATCAGACCGGCGAAGCGGGTGAAGCTCAGCCCGCTGGCCGTGAACGCCAGAAGGTTGGTCAGGTTCGAGACCGGCAGCAGCAGCGAGGCGGTGTTCGACAGGTGCGTACAGGCGTACACGTGGGGCTTGGGGCGCACCCCCATCCGCCCCGCGGTGGCGAACACCACCGGGGTGAGCAGCACGATGGTGGCGTCCAGGCTCAGCACGGCGGTGATCGCCGAGGCGAGTGCGAAGACCGCGGTCAGCAGCCGGCCGGGCCGGCCACCCGCCCGGTGGGCCATCCACGCCCCGCACGCCTGGAAGAGGCCGTCGTCGTCGCAGAACTTGGCGAGGACCAGCACGGCGGCCAGGAACCCGACCACCGGGCCCAGATGGGCGCTCTCCGCGCGGGCGTGGTCCCAGGAGATCGCGCCGGTCGCGACGGCCACGCCGGCCGCCGGGACCGCCACGACCGCCTCGGGCCAGCCGAACGGGCGGATCACGGCGCAGACCAGCACCGCCACGAGCAGGAGGACCGAGAGGGCCTCGGCGAGCGGGGTGTTCAGGGTTCGGTCCTCCGGGCGCGGTTCGTCGTGCCCGTTCATGAAAGCAGCCCGCACGGACCGCACCGTCACGGACCCGGCCGTACGACCCCGGCAAACCCGTTCACCGGCCGGAGTCCGCTCACCGGCCGGGCGGTCCGCGGCGCCTCATTCCTCCAGCAGTGCGATCTCCGCCCAGATCGTCTTGCCGTCGGCGGTGTGCCGGCTGCCCCAGCGCTGCGTCAGCTGGGCCACCAGCAGCAGTCCCCGGCCGCCCTCGTCGAAGGTCTTGGCCCGGCGCAGATGCGGGGCGGTGTGGCTGCTGTCGGACACCTCGCAGATGAGGGTCGTCTCGTCGTGGATGAGGCGCAGCCGGATCGGGTGCTCGCCGTACCGGATCGCGTTCGTGACGAGTTCACTGACCACCAGCTCGGCCGTGAACCCGGCGTCGCTCAGGCCCCACGCGTCCAGCTGCTCCACGACCTGCTTGCGGATCGGGGCGACGAGCGAGGGGTCGGCGGGCACGTCCCAGGCCGCCACCTGGGAGGACGGCAGCTCACGGGTCCGGGCCAGCAGCAGGGCCACGTCGTCGGAGGCACCGCCCGGGGGCAGCAGGGTCCGGAGCACCTCGCGGCAGGTGTCGTCCAGGGAGCCCGCGTACCGCTTCAGGACCTCGCAGAGCAGCTGCTGACTGGCGTCCAGGTCCCGCTCGCGGCTCTCCACGAGCCCGTCGGTGTACAGGGTGAGCACGCTGCCCTCGGCCAGCTCGAACTCGGCGGACTCGAACGGCATCCCGCCGAGACCCAGCGGCGGTCCGGCCGGCACGTCGAGCTGCCGCGAGGGGCCTTCCGGCGGGATCAGGATCGGCGGCAGGTGCCCGGCCCTGGCGACGGTGCAGCGGCGCGACACCGGGTCGTACACCGCGTAGAGACAGGTGGCGCCGACCTCGCCGGTGGTGCCGTCGCTCCCGGCCTCCGAGGACAGCCGGACGACGAGGTCGTCGAGGTGCGTCAGCAGTTCCTCGGGCGCCAGGTCGATGTCGGCGAGGGTCCGCACCGCCGTGCGCAGCCGCCCCATGGTCGCCGACGCCTGGATTCCGTGGCCCACGACGTCGCCGACGACCATGGCGACGCGCATCCCGGACAGCGGGATCACGTCGAACCAGTCGCCGCCGACCCCGGCGCGGGCGGCGGGCAGATAGCGCGACGCCGCCTGCACGGCGGCCGTCCGGGGGAGCGAGCGGGGCAGCAGGCTCCGCTGCAGGGCCAGCGCGGTCTCCCGTTCGCGGGAGAAGCGGCGGGCGTTGTCGATGCAGACCGCGGCCCTGGCGGTGATCTCCTCGGCGAGCAGGACGTCCTCGGCCGTGAAGGGCTCCGGACGGCGGAAGCGGCTGAGCACGGCGACGCCCAGGGTCGCGCCGCGCGCCTGGATCGGGACCGACATGGTGGCGTGTATGCCGTACTCGGCGACCCGGTCGCCCCGTCTGCGGTCCCAGGACATCCAGTCCGCGACGGCCGCGGACTCGTCGGGCGCGACGATGGTGCGGGCGGCGAGCAGGGAGTCCGCCTGGGGTGAGGCGGCGGGGTAGACGTCCGTCTGCCCGAGCGGGACCACGGCCTCGGGGGCGCCCGGGTTCACCGACCGGTGGGCGGCGCGGCGCAGCGTCACGGGCGCGGTGACCGGGGCGGGACCGGGGTCGCCCGACTGGTCCGCGGGTTCCAGCAGGTCGACGCTGACGAAGTCGGCGAGCGCGGGGACGCAGACGTCCGCCAGTTCCTGTGCCGTGCGGGTGACGTCCAGGGTGCTGCCGATGCGGACGCTCGCCTCGTTGACGACGCGCAGCCGCTCCCGGGCGCGGATCTGGTCGGTGAAGTCGTGCGCCGACAGGCACACGCCGAGTACCCGGCCGTCGGTGTCGGTGACCCGCGCGATCCGGGCCAGCCAGGCGTGGGCGTGCTCCTCGCCGCCCGCGCGCAGGTACGTCTCCACGTCGCGGGGGACGCCCGACACGAGCACGTCGTGCATGTGGCGTTCGAGCTCGCCGTTCTCCGGCTTGCCGCCGATCTCGGGGGCGCGCAGTCCGCGGACGTGATCCTCCGGGAGGCCGATGACCTCGGCCATGGCGTCGTTGACGCCCCTGAGCCTGAGCCGGTCGTCGTAGACGGCCGTCGCACAGGGGGACTGGGCGAGGGCCACCCCGACGAGGAGGTCGTCCGTGGGGCGCCGGGCGCCGCCGTCCGGCGCGCTGACCAGGAGCCAGTCGCTCGCGCCGCCGTCGTCGGGGCGCCGGTGGTGGGCGAGCACGCGGACGGTCCGTGAGCCGCCGTCGCGGTGGCGCAGGTCGAGCGTGCCGCTCCAGCGGTCCCCGTCCGGCGAGGGCGCGTGCCCGGAGGCCAGCAGGGCGGTGGCGGGGCGGCCCTCGACGTCGGCGGGCGCATGGCCCAGCAGGCGCCGTGCGCCCTCGCTCCAGTGGCGCACGATGCCGTTCTCGTCGACGACGGCCCGTGCCGAGGCCGAATCGTCGAAGGGAAGGACCGGGCCCATCGTCGCCACTCCCTTGCGCACACCCACAGTAAACAAGCGCGTCACTCGCGTTCCAGCCTAGTGGGTGACGGGGCCCGGCACCCTGGGGACGGCCGGTCCCGGGCCCCCGGCCGGGAAAACGGCGGCGATCGGCGCCCTGAGCAGGGCGGAACGGACCGCGGGCCGGAAGGAGGCGAGCCGATCGCCGAGGGGGTCGTGTGCCTTCTCGTCAGAAACTGTCCGTACGCGACGGGTTGTGGGTCGTTCCGGGGAACGGGTGCCGGACAACTGCCGGTGTCCGGTGCGCAGTTCGCCGTTCGGGAGGCGCGCGGAGCCGGCCGGGCGAGCACGTGGGCACCGCGGACGGGCACCGGGTGCCGGCGGGCCGGGTCCGGAGCCCGGTCCCCGGAGACGTCCCGGGGCCGCCGGCCGAGGGCGGGAGGAGCAGGGCCGGCGGCCGGTTTCGCGCGGGAGAGCCGCCGTCCCGCGCGGGGCCTTCGAGAAGGGCCGGATCCCAGTGGACTACGGAGTTACGCGCGCCGGGAGCGTGCGCGGGGCGCCGGCGCGGGCGGCCTCTTCACACGGGGCGCGTGGCATTTCGAAAGCCGGTGCGAGCGGCATGAGTTGCGGCGCTTATTGACTTAGTTTCAATTGCCGTCGATGTTCCCCGGACGCCTTGTTGGCCGAACGCGACGTGTGCAAGGGTGAACTCCCCGCGCAGGGGCAATGACCAGGTCTGATTCGCCACTCGGTATTCCGGGAGGCCGGCGGGCCCGAAAAAGGCCCTGGCAGACGGTCGTCGTGCAGCCTCGTCCCCGGCTGCTTTCCCCGGCGTTCGCAATAAGGTACGCACCAACGAAGGGCCATTCGGGCAAGCGGAACTTTTGCCGGAGTGCGCCCTGGAAGGAATCCGCTCTGTGCACACCCCCCACCCCCCACGGCCCGCTCATCCCCCTCGGCCCGGGCCGTCCTCCGGTGAATCCGACGAGAGTCTCGCCCTCCGCCTGAATGCCCACCCCGAGGGCGCTGCGCCGCACGCGGTCGCGCTGCTCATGGCGCGGCACTGGCAGTCGGCGTACGACTACGCGGTCGTCTGCCTCGCCTCCTCGGCGAACGTCGCCTCCATGGTGACCGCCGCCTCCTTCCACCAGGTCCTGCACGATCTGGCGCAGGGCGCGTCCGGCGCCGCACTGCGCCCCCTGCTGCTCGTCACGGTCCGGGACACCGTCCGGGACTGGTCCGGCGACGAGACGATATCCGCCGCTCTGCCGCAGCTGCGCAAACCCGCCGGGGGGCGCGGGCTGCGGGCCGCGACATCGGTGACGCCGGAAAACCGCCGGCTCGCGGAGCGCGCATTCCTGAGCCTTCCCGGCCCGGCCCGGTGCCTGCTGTGGCACACGGAGGTCGAAGCCGAGCCCATATCCGTACCGGCCGGTCTGTCGGGGCTCGGTACCGGTGGCGCAACGGCCGCACTGGAGCAGGCGCGTGAGCAATTCCGGACGGGTGTACTGCGTGCCCACCAGGAACTCGCGCCGACCAAGGAATGCCGCTTCCACAACAGGCTCCTCGATGTTCCCATTCGGCGTGGCGGTGCCCTGCTGCCCGATGTCCTGCAGCATCTGCAGGAGTGCCGCCACTGCCGATTCGCCGCCGAACAACTGAGCCATTTCGAGGGCGGGTTGGGCCCATTGCTCGCCGAATCGGTACTCGGCTGGGGGGCGCGGCGCTACCTGGAATCCCGCCCGGGGCGCGCCCGCCAGGGGGCGCAGGCGAAGGCGTCCGCCCCCCTCGGCGGGGACGGTCCGCGCGGCGGTGGACGCACCGGGGGCGGGCGGGCCCGTGCCGCGGGCGGCGGACGGCACCGGCTCCTGTCACGGATCCCCGCGTCGGCCCGCAACGCACAGCGCGGACTCGACACGCGGACCGTCGTCACCGGCCTCGGCATCGCCTCGGCGGCCGTCCTCGCGACGGTGCTCGTCGCGAGCATCTGGTCGCAGGACGGCGGTGGAGCCGACCCGGCCGCCTCCACCGGGGCGAGCGGCGCCACCGCGGCCTCGCCCGCGCCCGACCCGGGCTCCCGCACGCCGCCCGCCGCGTCGGCCCCGCCCGGCTCGGCCGGCCTGCCCGCGGTTCCCCGCCGGACCCGGCTGCGCAACCTCGCCGCCGACCTGTGCCTGGACATCAAGGGTGGCCGGGCCGACGCCGGCACGGGGACCGCGCTGGCGGTGTGCTCCTCCGCGTGGACCCAGCAGTGGTCGCTCGCGGAGGACGGACTGCTGCGCAGTGTCGCCGCACCCGAGTTGTGCCTGGACTCCCACGCGGACGCCTCCGGCCTGGTCGTTCTGGGCCGTTGTGCCGCCGGGAGCGCGAAGCGGGGCGACGACGTGCGCTACGACCTCACCGTTCGGGGCGAGTTGCTGCCCCGCTGGAACGAGGAGATCGCCGTCACGCCCGCCGCCCGGGATCCGAAGGCGGACGTGGTGTCCAAGGTCAGGGACGGTACCGACGACCAGCGCTGGGTCACCGACTCCCCGTCGTCCGGCCCCGATTCGCTCTCCATCGCCGGGACGGCCACCCCGCCGCGGAGCTCCTCCACCGCTCCGCCGCCCTCCTCGGACGCTCCGCACGAGCCGCGGGACGGGCGGGCCGACCCCTCGGTGCATCCGGAGAAGTCCCCGTCGGAGAGCTACCGGGAACGCCGGGCCGTGACCGTCGGCGACGACTCCGGCCGCGCCCCGGCGCGGCCCCTGCCGGTGCAGCCGTCCGCCGTGCTGGCGGGTGCTTCCGTGCCGGAGGGCACCGTCGTACCGGACGGTGCCTCCGTACGGGAGGCCGGAGCGGCCCCGGAGAGCGCCGGTCGCTGACCGCGCACGCCCGCGGGCGGGTCCGGGCCCGCCGGACCCGCCCTCGCGTCGGGTCCGGCACTGCGTGGGGCGCCCCGCACCACCCCTCCTTCCCCCAGGGGAGGGT